>NZ_SCOH01000008.1 GCF_005503445.1 Chitinivorax sp. B
AGGTAACAGTAATAACACCTTGTGCACCAACGCCAACGCTATTTACTGCATTACCTTTAATCGAACCTGAAGATGCCAATCCTGCCGAAACGTTCGAGCCAGGGAAACGACCATTTGAGCTGTAGAACTCAGTTACCGAAGCTTTTGCGCCAGAAGCCAGACCCAAACCTTCAGCTACATGCGAACGCTTGGTGTAATCTTGATAAGCAGGGATCGCAACAGCAGCCAGAATACCGATGATCGCAACGACGATCATCAATTCAATCAGGGTAAAACCTTGTTGTACGCGCTTCATAAACTTCTCCTTAGAACAGTGTGTTGACCACACGATAAACACATTGTGTGTTTCCGTGTCATTCAATAAGCATATTACATGCCAGCTTTACCACAAAATATTATTCCCATAAATATCAACATGTTATGAAATACATAAGAAAATTAGCATTCTCTACGTTGGTATAGTCTGTTTTTCGAATATAGATTGATACCACCACCACGTCAGGAAGTGACATTTTTTGTCACTTTTCATGCGGCCAATTCCTTGAACTGCATTTTTGCCTCACCAATCTCAATGACATCACCATCACGTAAGCCGATCGATTCACCAAGTTTGACAAGTTGGCCGTTCAGCATTGGAGGTTTGCTTCCCTCTACAAACAATAGTGCATATCCGGTCACATTTCGAACTACAGAAACGATACACAAGCCTGCTTTACCAAAAGTGGTGCTTTCTTTGCTGAGGTCGATGGTACGGCCTGCGTTGGCGCCAGTGTTGACCTGCAGGGTGGCTTTTAGCAGTGTGGGGGCTTGTAGAGTGGTGTGGCCAGTGCTGCTGATGATGCCGGCTTTGTATACTAGGTTATATCGGCCAATTTCGAGGCGGTCGTTAATTTCGAGATAACGCTTTTTGACGGCCTTGCCATTGGCAATGGTGCCGTTGGTGCTATCGAGGTCTTCCAGGAACGAATCGGCGCCGATGGTCTGGATTTTGGCGTGGTAGCCACTGACGGTTGGGTCATCCAGGCGCAGGTCGTTGTCCGGACGGCGGCCGATGGTGAGCTGGCCCGGGCGGAGTTCGATTTCTTGTAAGGTTTCGCCATTACGCATGACGATAAGGCGGCCCATAGTGTGTCCTTCCTGTTACGACAATGGGAGCCAGTGTCGTGTTTCACGTAGATTGCGACTGATAAAAGTGATGGATTTCGCGACGAATCGAGGCGCAAACCACAACCATAGCGAGCTATGGCGATGATTTGTAACGAAGAATCGGCGTGATGGACGCACCTTTATGTCTCAAGAAAAGTGAAACATTACACTAGTGGCCGCGATGATTGCCCAACCAGGAGAACAACTTGGGCATCCAGCGCGGGTGGGTAGGGAACGCTGCTTTGATATGGATGAGGATAACGGAGACATTGTCTCTACCACCGACATCGTTTGCAGCATCAATCAAATGATCGGCGGCATCGTGTAGTTGCAATTGATTGGATTGCAAAACATGCAAGATGTCACTATCCGCCAACATATCATTCAGACCATCAGAGCAAAGCATGTAAAGATCACCAACTTCAACCTGAAATTCGTTGAATTCTGGCTCTGCGTACGCCTCAATTCCCAAGGCTTTGGTGACAAGGTTTTTGTATTCGACGAATCGGGCATCTTCCTGCCGCACCAAACCTGCGTCAATTTGTTCTTGCAACAATGAATGATCGCGTGTGAGCTGTTCCAGATGTGTTGCTCGCAGGCGATAAAGCCGGGAGTCGCCTATGTGTGCCACCATCATCTTGTTATCGTAAAACAGTGCTGTAACCAGGGTGGTACCCATACCTGAGCATTGTGACTGGGTTTGGGCAGCCTCGAACACCGCAGCATTGGCTAGTTGTATCTGGCTCTCCAACATGGTCAACGCATTGGGCCGGCCATTAACAGGGTCAATCCGATGCGGTTCATAATGCAATAGCGCTTGCCTCAATCCTTGCGAAATCAGATTGACAGTCATGCCAGAGGCAACGTCACCTGCATTGTAGCCACCCATGCCATCAGCCAGAATGGCGAAGCCGCAGTCTGGATCCATTGCTACTGCGTCTTCATTGCGCTCTCGGACCAAGCCGGGATCGGAACGACAGACCATCTCCAGCGCGTGAGACAGCTTGGGCGTCATGCCTTCCTCATCATCTTGTTCCTGCAGTTTCTTAACGCTTCGGCCATGTCAGCAGCAGTTTCATAACGTAGATCGGGAGTTTTAGCCAAACAACGCTCCACCAACCGGACCAGGGGCACTGGCATGTCCTGGCGATATTCGGTAATCAATGGAGGAATCTCGTTGGCAATCGCCCCCATCAATTGGGCCAACGACTTACCCTTGAATGGTAGCTCTCCAGTCAGTAATTGAAATAGGGTCACCCCCAGCGAATAGATATCAGCCCGTCCATCAAGCTTTTTGCCTGCCAGTTGTTCCGGTGACATGAAAGATGGCGAACCCAATACTAAGCCTGTCCTGGTTCGACTGGAATCGGTTATTCGAGCAATACCGAAATCAGTTACCTTGAGTTTGCCATCTTCGTTCAACATCAGATTCGCAGGTTTGATATCGCGGTGAATGATGTTCTGCTTATGCGCATAGTGAAGTGCATCTGCGGCATCGGCAATGTATTCCAGCACGCGTTCGACAGGCAGCAACGTATTTGCCGAAGCGTAGCGATTCAGATCATGCCCGTTTAGAAATTCCATCGCAATGTAGGCCAAGCCATGATCTTCACCTGTATCGTAAACAGCGACAATGTGAGGGTGCTTGAGGCGCCCTGCAGTTTCCGCCTCACGGAAGAAACGGGCACGTGCATCAGTCAAATCTGACGCTTCAAATTCGTCAGATAACGCCATGGTTTTCAATGCAACGACTTGGCCATTCTCTGCATCTCGACCTTGAAAAACGATCCCCATAGAGCCTTTGCCAAGCTCACGTTCAACCTGATAGCGCCCAAGCTGGCTCACTCTGGGAATCGCCGTTACAACTGGGCTGGCGTATGGTGTGGATATTGGCGCAGAAACCGGGGTCGCGCTTACAGTAGGCATTGATTTCGGGATTGTAATGGCTGGCTTCTGGCGAGCCAAACGACGCGGCAAGTCTCGATATTCCGGATCGTGGCTGGCAATGTGCTCAAATACTTTACGCGCCATAATCAGTTGTTGACGGACTTCAAATGCCTGTGCCAACCGGTAAAGCCGATCCATTAATGGGGGATCAAGCGGGCATTGCCGCAACAATTCAAATGCTGGTTCAAGTTGCCCTTCCTCCTGAAGCGCAATCCCTTGTTTCAACAATTGGCGGTTCTGACGATCTTCAGGTGAAGCGAATTGTGAGATGACTTGTGACACTAAGCCCAGAAACAACATCATTATGGCAGCCATCAACGGCAACCAAAGTTGACCAGTCATCCACCCAACTACCTGCAGTACCAACAAGCTCACAATAGAGATGGTCGCAATCAATACCGTGCGACCAAGCTCCAACACTGGCCACCACAACACGACCGGTAGCGCCCCCAGCAGGAGCACCCAAATGCTGGGTTTAACCACGTCACCCGGTATCCCTGCGTCAAGTGGCTTCCAAGACTGGACAGTGGTGTAAAGCAACTGTTCAAGCAGTGCAAACACATCTGTAACAAAGAAAAGTAGTAGCGCTACCAACAAGCTGGCAGCCGCTGCAAGCGTATTGACACGTAATCCTGGTTGATTGAAACGATCCATAACAGTCATCAGGTCGAGGAATTATCTATTATGTTATAGCGGTAACCGCTGCCGAATAGCTCAAAAACCATATGCGGAAGAATTTTGCGGATTTTTGTTGTATGTACAGTCTTACCTTGCGACAGCTTGCAAACAAAAGAAAGCCCGGGGCAAGCCCGGGCTTTCTTTATCATCAAACGGGCGATCAATTCTTGACCAACAACTTGTTGACCGATTCCAGGTCGCTCTCGGACAGTTTGCCCGCCTGGAAGGCCAGATTCAGCTTTGCCAGCAGATAGTTATAGCGGGCCTGCAACAGGTTCGACAAGGTCTGGTAGTACTGTTGTTGCGCATTCAGCACATCTACGTTGGTCCGCACCCCTACCTGCTGCCCGGTCTTGGTGGCATCCAGCTGGCTTTGGGCCGATACCAGCGCCTGTTCCAATGCCTGCACCTGGGCTGCGCCACTGGTCACACCCAAGAAGGCAGACTTGGTGTCCTGTTCCACACTGCGCCGGGTTGTCAGCACATCCTGCTTGGATTTCTCATAGTTGGCTGCCGCTTCTCGCGTTTTGGAGTCCAACCCACCACCGGCATAAATTGGCACGTTCAACTGTAACCCTACAGAGTAGGTACGGGTTTGATCTGTCCCCCCATTGCGCGCACCCACCTCATCCCAGTTCTTGCCGACCCGGCCCACCAAGTCCAACGTAGGGAGATTGGCCTGACGATTACGTTGCACTTCGTACTTGGCGACCTGTTCACCCATTTGCTGAGCTTGTAATACCAAATTACCATTAGTAGCCATATCCTGCCAGCTGTTAAGATCTCTTGGCTCCGGCAGTGTGGGTTTCATTTTGGTATTAAGCGACGCGATCCAATCCTGACTGGTACCAGTAATTTGGCGCAGCGCATTGGTCTTGACTTCCAGATCATTGCGGGCAGCAATTTCCTGAGCATTGGTCGCATCATAACGGCTTTGTGCTTCATAGGTATCGGTAATAGTGGCCACCCCTACCTGAAACCGCTTCTTGGCCTGAGCCAATTGTTCAGAGAATGCTTCTTTTTGAGACGCTGCCACCGTTACCGCATCGCGTGCCTGCAACACATCAAAATAGGCCTTGGCTACACGCAACATCAATTGTTGTTCAGTCAACCGATATTGTAGCTCTGCTGATTGGGCAGCCAACTTGCCCTGCTCATAGGTCGTCAGGTTCTGGGCGCGGTAAATTGGCTGTTGCGCACTGATGGCTGCATCGTACTTGTTGCCTTTACGGTCGACTGTATCTGGCATACCGGGCACGGAATTCGCAAATTCGGTACGGACCCAGGCTCGGCCAGCCTCGGCTGAAGCCCCCACTTGTGGCAGCAACTGGGAGCGACCCTGAACAGCTTTTTCCTTGCCAGCCTCCATGCTGTAACGGGCTGCGGCCAATTGTGAATCGTATTTCAGTGCATAGCGGTAAGCTGACAGCAGGTCGCCGGACCAAGCGGACGATGCTGTGAACAGGTAGGCCAACCCGCACAGCAGCGCGGTCTTGTTGAATGGCAATTGGGTCATGCAGTATATCCTCAAATAATCCCCGGTATGCTTACACCGGCTTTTGAATCTTGAACCATGCCGCATACAAAGCCGGCAGGAACAGCAAGGTCAGCAAGGTGGCTACCAACAGGCCACCGGTAATGGCAATGGCCATCGGCCCCCAGAAGGTATTGCCCCACAACGGAATCATGCCAAGAATGGCTGCCAGAGCCGTCAACATGATCGGTCGGAAACGCCGCACGGCTGATTCGACGATAGCAGTCCACGGGTGTTGGCCAGCAGCGATGTCCTGCTGGATCTGGTCCACCAAGATCACTGAATTACGCATGATCATTCCCGCCAAGGCGATCACACCCAGCATGGCCACAAAACCGAATGGCTTGTCTGCCACCAGTAGGGAAATGGTCACCCCAATGATGCCCAACGGTGCTGTCAACAGGACAAGCATTGTGCGTGAGAAGCTTTGCAGCTGCAACATCAGCAAGGTCAGAATAGACAAGACTGTCAATGGCATCACTGCATTGATTGACGCCTGGGATTTCGAACTGGATTCCTGTGCTCCTCCCACCGCAATGGCGTAGCCTGGCGGCAATTTTGCGCGCAACGCCTCAAGTTTGGGATCAATCATCGCCGTCACAGTCGGTGCTTGCACATGATCCGGGATATCAGCCCGCACATTGATCACAGGTACGCGATCACGTCGCCAGATTCCGCCCTCCTCGGCTTCATATTTCAATATCGCAATCTGCGACAACGGCACATACTGGTTGTTCCCGGTAAAGACATTGATGTCTTTCAGCGCACTGACACTTTCCGGTGTTTCAAACTTGGCACGCAACACAATATCCACCTGCTTGTCGCCTTCACGCAGCTGTGTCACCGGAATACCATTGAGCATGGCGTACAGAGTCTGGGCCAACTGTTGCGAGTTCACCCCAAGTGCCCTTGCCTTGTCCTGATCGATTTCCAGACGCAAAGCCTTGGTCATGTCATTCCAGTTGAGATTGACATTGCGGGTATGGGGATTCTCCCGCACCACCTTGGCCACATCGTCAGCAATCTTGCGAATCTGGATCAGATCCGGCCCGGAGACACGGAACTGCACCGGATAACCCACGGGCGGACCATTCGGCAAACGCGTTGCATGGCCCAGTATCAGCGGGAAGTGCGTATTAAACAGGTTCTCGATCTTGCCCATCAAACGCTCGCGTGCCGCACCGTCCTTGGCTGTCACAATGATCTGCGCATAGTTCGTACCAGGTGGAGGCTCATCCAGCACCAGTACAAAACGCGGCGTCGGGGCACCTATGTAGGTAGCGAAATTGTCGATATCGGCATCGCCAGACAGCATCTTCTCCAACCGCGCTACTTCGCTTTCTGTCGCCTTGTGTGATGCCCCTTGCTTCAACCACATGTCCACTACGATCTCAGGTCGGGTCGAATCCGGGAAGAACTGCTGTTGAACGAAGCCAAACCCCGCTACTGCAGCCACGAACGAACCCGCTGTTGCCAGCATCACAGTCTTGCGATGATCGACACACCACGTGACCAATGCACGGAACCGCACATAAAACGGCTTTTGATAGACAGCATGTTCGTCATGCTCGCTTTGAGGCTTGATCTTGAGCAGATGAAAGCCGATGTAAGGTGTAAACAACACCGCCACAATCCATGATGCCACCAGCGCAATCGCAACCACAGCAAACATCGAGAACGTATACTCACCAGCAGCCGACTTGGCCAACCCCACCGGCAAAAAGCCCGCTACCGTGATCAACGTCCCCGTCAGCATCGGCATGGCCGTGGAAGTGTAGGCATAGGTTGCTGCCTTGAAGCGGTCCCAGCCCTGCTCCATCTTCAATGCCATCATCTCGACGGCAATGATCGCATCGTCCACCAGCAAGCCCAGTGAGATGATCAACGCACCCAGCGAAATCTTCTGTAAATCGATGCCCAGTATTGCCATGGTCAGGAACACCATGGCCAGTACCAGTGGAATTGCAATTGCCACCACCGTACCGGACCGCAACCCCAGGCTCCAGAAACTGACCGCCAGTACAATCACGATGGCTTCGATCAGTGTAGTGACAAATTCGTTGACTGACTCCTTGACTACCTTAGGTTGGTCTGCAACGCGATGTACCTCCACACCAATTGGCAGATTACGTTTGATCCCGGCCAGCCCATCGTCAATATGCTTGCCCAATGCAATGATGTTGCCACCACGCTGCATGGAAATCGCCAGCCCCAAGGCAGCTTGCCCGTTATATCGCATCCGTTGCTCTGGCGGATCGGCATAACCTCGCTTGACCTCGGCAATATCACCAAGGCGGAAGGTTCGCCCCAATGCCGATACACCAATATCACGAATACTCTCCTCATCCAGAAAATCGCCTGTCACCCGCAGGAAGACTTGATCCGAATGGGTTTGCACATCCCCTGCTGGCGCCATGGCATTTTGCGTTTGCAGGGTCTGGATAATCAACCGAGGGTCGATTCCCAATTGAGAGAGCTTGCTGGGTGAAATCTGCACATAGATCTTTTCGGATTGCTCGCCAATGATCTTCACTTTGGCGACATCGGGTACTTTCAGTAGGACATCCCGTGCATCTTCCACATATCTTTTCAGTTCTGCATAACTGAAACCCTTGCCAGTAAAGGCATATACGTTGCCATAGGTATCACCGAATTCATCATTGAAAAATGGTCCCAGCACCCCTTCCGGCAGGGTATGCCGAATATCGTTGGTTTTCTTGCGAACCTGATACCACGCATCTGCCACCCGGGTCGGGTCCACATCATCACGCAGGTTGATGAAGATTTGCGATTGACCAGCTTGGGAAAAGCTCTGAATGAAGTCCAGCCCTGGCGTTTCCTGCAGCTTACGCTCAATCTTGTCGGTCACCTGCTCTTCAATCTGACGGGCAGAAGCCCCAGGCCAGACAACCGATATCACCATCCCGCGAAAAGTAAAAGCCGGGTCTTCCGCTTGCCCCAGCTTGAAATAGGACAACAAGCCGGAGATGGCGACAGCGATGATGAAAAATTTGACCAGGTCCTGATGCTTAAGCGCCCATTCTGAGAGGTTGAGCTGTTTCACGAGCGCTCCTCTTGCAGCAACTTGACGGGTTGATTCTCAAACAACAGCGTGACACCTGCGGTAACCACCCGCACACCATTTTGCAATCCGGCAGTCACAGTAATGTCGTTATCGATGTACTTACCGATGGTAATCGGCTGGGCTTTGACCTTCATCGTTTTTTCGTCGATGACCCACACCATTGGCTGTTTGCTTCGTTGGAACACTGCTGACAACGGCAGGCGAACCGCCTGCACGGAACCGGCCCGTGCCACCATCACATTGGCAGTCATGCCCAGCCTGACAGATTCATCCGGGTTGAGCAGTGAAACCCGGGCCGCATAGGTTCGTGTGGTCGGGTCGGCGTCTGGCGCCAGCTCACGCAATTTGCCTTCATATTGCTTGGTTGGGTCCGCCCAAAGGGTAATCGTCAGTTTGTCAGCCTGCTTCAACTCATCAACACGAGATTCCGGTACGCTGACCCGGACTTCCTTTTCATCCAACCTCGCCACACGGATCACACTTTGCCCTGGTGCCACCACCTGGCCAGCCTGAGCATCAACCCCTGTGACAACACCATCCTTATCAGCGGTCAGTTCGCTATATCCAGCTTGATTGGTATTGATGTTGAATTGAGCATGGGCCTGATCGTATCGGGACCGGGCTGCTTCAAACAGCAAACGACGCTGATCGAATTCAGCCGGGCTGATGAATTTACGTTCCAATAAATGCGCATATCGATCCAGATCCGATCTGGCCTTGTCGAAATCCGCCTTGGCCGCAGCCAGTTGCGCCCGCATTGCCTGTACGCCCAACTGCAGGTCTTGTGGGTCCAGCCGGGCCAACACCTGCCCTGCGGTCACCATGTCACCCACTTGTACCAAGCGCGAACTGATTTTGCCACCCACACGAAAGCCTAGCGGTGTTTCATAGCGTGCACGAACCTCTCCAGAATAGCTGGCGCCCTCGTTCACCGCACCAACTCGCACAACCATGCTTTTGACCGGCCGCACCTGTTCCTGTTTTTCCTGTGCCTGCTCACAACCTGATAGGGCAACCGCCGCCACGATCAGTACACCTGGCCACAAACTGCCTGTATGCATGCCCATCTCCCTTGCCTATTCAATTCTGTGGCAAAGCCCGCGTCTGAGCAGGCCAAGGTAGCTATCGAGAAAGCGCTGCTCATCAAAGGGCTCGTTCACACACGCCCCCAATGAATGCTGCCAGATCATGGCCATCATGACCGGCGCGATAACTACCCGCATGGTGTAGTCTATGTCCATTGCGCGAAATTCGCCGCGCTCCACACCGTATTGCAACGCGTTCATGACCAAGTTCTGCCCACGGCAGACAACTTCGTCATAGTAATAGGTTGCGACTTCCGGAAAATTGCCTGCTTCTGCCACCACCAGTTTGACAATCCCTGCCAGCTTGGTCTTGGCAATGGCCCCCCACATGAAGTGGATCACGGCCTCCAACAGTTGCTCGCCGGTGCCATCAAAATCACGGACCAACGCTTCGCCGGTTGCAATACTCGGTAGCAGGCCTTCCCGAATAACAGCCTTGAACAGCTCTTCCTTGTTCGCAAAATAAAGATAGGGTGTACCTCGTGTCACGCCGGCACGTTTGGCAATGTCTTCGATCTTAGTCGCAGCAAAACCGCGCTCAACAAACAGGTCGAGCGCAGCATCAATGATTTCACTTGGTCTAGCTTGCTTACGGCGAGACCAGCGACTGCCAGCTGGCTCTTTGACCATATCCGCCTACGCGCATAAAAATAAATGAACAACCATTTAGCAATTCAATTTGCAATGTATTCATAAAGTAAAGTGATGTCAATGTCGCATCATGCTGCAAGCAGCCAGCATGGCTGAAATCTCCATTTCAAACAATTGGATGATCCTCTGCGTTATCATTTAAAACATGGGATTTTCACTCACACCTCAACGCTCGTTTTGTCTCTGCCACTTCGTACAGCAAAACAATCAGATATCCCCACTCCATCAAACTGATCGTGATCTACGACGCATCGCCCTGCGCTTGCCGCCGCAAAAAAGATAGAATTGCGCCTTTGCCACCGCACCTTGCATCGATGCTGTTCAATTCCTATGTGTTTATCTTCGCCTACCTGCCCATCGTCTTGATGGGGTTCTATTTGGCTGGGCGATATAGCCATCAGTGGGCATCATGGTGGCTGGCCACAGCCTCACTTTTTTTCTATGGCTGGTGGGATGCACGCTTTGTTGGCCTGCTGTTGGCATCAATTGCTTTCAACTATGGTGCCGGCTATCTGATTGCGTTATGGGCGGCCCGAGATAAACGGCAACAGAAATGGCTGCTGGGGCTGGCCATCACGGTGGATCTCGCTTTATTGGCCTATTTCAAATACGCCAACTTCTTTGTGGAAAATCTTGCGACCGTGATGGGTGAACGGTTGTCCATCGGTGAAGTGCTGTTGCCGCTAGGAATCTCTTTTTACACCTTCACGCAGATTGCCTTTCTGGTCGATACCTACCAAGGTAAGGTCAAGGAATTCCGCTTGGTGCATTACACGCTGTTCATCACCTATTTCCCCCATCTGATTGCCGGACCGGTGTTGCATCACAAAGAAATGATGCCCCAGTTCGCCCAACCCGCCACCTGCAAGTTGAACTGGGACAATATGGCGGCAGGTTTGGTTATTTTTCTGCTTGGACTGGGTAAGAAGGTGCTGATCGCCGATGCCTTGGCACAATATGCAATCCCAGTATTCCAGGCCGTGTCGCAAGGCCATCAGCCGATGTTTTTTGAGGCCTGGATCGGGGCGCTGGCTTACACCTTGCAGTTGTATTTCGACTTCTCGGCCTATTCCGACATGGCCATCGGAATTTCGCTACTTTTCAACGTGCAGTTACCACTCAATTTCAACTCCCCTTACAAGTCCACCAGCATCATCGATTTCTGGCGATGTTGGCACATGACCCTGTCACGCTTCCTGCGTGATTATCTGTATATCCCACTTGGTGGTAACCAGAGTGGCAACGCACGTCGTTACCTGAACCTGATGATTACCATGCTGCTTGGTGGACTATGGCACGGCGCAGGCTGGACCTTTGTCATCTGGGGTGGGCTACATGGTGCCTACCTGTTGATCAACCACGCCTGGCGTACCCTGCAAGCCAAGCTGCAACGCCCGCCCAGTGGGCGTTTCTGGACATTGGCTGCCGGGTTGCTGACCTTTACATCGGTAGTGGTGGGCTGGGTATTCTTCCGTGCGGATTCGGTTCAAAGTGCAATCATCATGCTGGAAGGAATGAGCGGTCTGCACGGCGTAGCCTTCGCACCTCAGTGGGGCGAGGGGTGGCTCAGCTCTACACTGATGGCACTAGGGGGAAAGTTCACGGGGGTCACGCCCCTGACGGGCCTCAACGCCAGTCAGGCTTTCAATACAATTTTACTTGGATTGTTGATTGTGTTCTGCCTGCCGAACACCCGACAAATCGTGCAAAGCCCCCCCACAGAACGGCAAGGGCTACTACGCTTGTTGCACCTGCGGCTTAGCGGGCTGCATGCTGCTCTGCTGATTGGTCTGGCTTATGCGGTGCTCACCCACCTGCATCGTCCGTCTGAATTCTTGTATTTCCAGTTCTGATGAGAGCTCAGACAATGCGATTGTTGATTTCTCCTCTCAAGCCAAAGCAGTTCAGCTTGGTCATTGTGGCAGCCATGCTGACCATGGCATTGGTAGGGATGACAGCAAGTTACTGGTTCAAACCGTTGCAGGGAGACCTGACGCGCATCGGATATCTACCGGAATCCGATTTCATGCCTATCCAGGCGCAAGTTCACAATGTGCCTGACACGAGTCCCCCCACCCCTATCGACCGAGCTGATATGTTGATCATCGGTGATTCATTTTCAATCACCAACGATTGGCAGCGCCATTTACATGCCAAAGGCATCACGACGACCATGCTGCATTGGGACGATCTACAATATTGCGGCCCAAATGACACCAGCTATGCAGACTATTTGGTGCGGCGAATTCGGACAACGGGCTTCAGAGGCCGGTATCTTGTTCTGCAAAGCGTGGAACGGGCATTTGAAAATCGCATGCAGAATCACTGCCACAAGCAAGCTACCATCAACCCGGCTGCTTCTGTTGCTCTCCATATCCCACTACAACCACCTACACTGGGCTGGGGCTGGGTCTACCAAACGCTGTGGCACACGTTGCAACTACGATTCGCTCCCACTCGTGACCGGCAGTTTGGCGATACGCGGGTGATCGCCATGAATGGCTGCAAATTGTTCAGCCATCAACAGTGTGGTTACAGCCTGTTTTACAAAGAAGATTTCGAGAAACCCAGTTTCAGCAGTACCTTGCAGGTAACCGCCATCGATCAACAGCTTCGACAATTGAACCTGCAACCGTTATGGCTGGTCGTGCCTGACAAATCTACGGTCTATCTAGGGTATGGGACGCAAAATGAACGGCCTTACGTCAATATCTGGCAGGCCTTAGCGACTCACAGTCATGTCATCGCACCGGATCTGGGCGCGTTGTTCCAGCACCAAAGCCGACAACAACGGGATTTCTACTTACCGAATGACACCCACTTGGGTCAGGCTGGGTATCAGTCTCTTGCGGAACAGGTCCTCAAGGCTTTACCTGCCGTCCCTTCGCCAGGATTACCAACCACGGCAGAACCATCGCCTTAATCGCGGATAAAACGATAGCCAATGCCTACTTCCGTAAGAATGTAATGTGGTTGCGCCGGGTCATCCTCCAGTTTCTGGCGCAAATGACCCATGTAGATACGCAGGTAATGGCCATGCTCGGTATGGTTTGGCCCCCATACCTCGCCCAATAGCTGGCGGTGGGTAACTACCTTGCCAGCATGACGCACCAAGGCGGTGAGCAGACGGAACTCGATCGGAGTCAGCCGGACTTCCTGCCCAGCCTTGAGAATGCGGCGCGCTTCCAGATTGACTTCCACATCACCGAACCGGATCATCCCATCAGGCCGATCTGGTGCAATCAGGTAACGTCGCAGGTGGGCACGCACCCGGGCCAGCAGTTCCGCAACACTGAATGGTTTGGTCAGGTAATCGTCTGCACCGGCATCCAGCGCCGCCACCTTACTGGCTTCCATCGACCTGGCCGACAATACGATAATGGGGATCGCACTCCAGCCACGCAACTTGCCGATCACTTCCACCCCATCGATATCTGGTAATCCTAAGTCCAAAATCACCAGATCCGGCTTGCGGGTGCCACATTCGATCAGCCCCACTTTGCCGGACTGTGCGGTATAAACGTCAAAGCCTTCCACTGCCAGTGAATCTGCAATGAACTGGGCGATCTGCTTTTCATCTTCGATCACCACAATATGATTACGCATTGACTGAGTCTTCTTCTGGCATGTCAGGCGGGGTCCCCAATGGTAGCGCAATATGGAACACTGCCCCGCCTTCTGCACGATTTTCAGCCCAGATCCGCCCTTGATGGATCTCCACAATAGCCTTGCAAATGGCCAATCCCAATCCGACCCCAAGGGTTGAGGTTTCATGCTCACCTCGTCGGAATTTCTCAAACAACTTCATTTCCGCCCCATTTGGCAAACCTGGCCCGTTATCCAGAACCGATAGCACCAACTCATGGTCGTCCTGCCGGCCCTCCAACCGTATAGTGGAGCCAGCTGGGGTATATTTCGCGGCATTTTCCAGTAGATTGCATAGCACCCGCTCCAGCAGGACCGCATCTACTTCCACCAGGGGTAGATCCCGCGGCAAACTGGTTTGCACCACGTGATTCAGTAATTGCCGATGGCAAACGCGCAACGCACTGCCAATCACTTCCTCAATCATCTGCCACTGCTTGTGCAATTGCACATTCCCTGACTGAAACCTTGCCATTTCCAACAGGTTGGATACCAAGCCAGTCATCTTCAACGCTTCATCTTCAATATCCCGTGCTACCCGTTGGGCTACCTCAAGGTTGGCGTTTTGCCCCTGCAAAGAACTGGCTAGGCCAACAATTACAGTCAACGGCGTACGCAAATCGTGCGAAATTGCAGACAGCAGGGAATTTCGTAGCCGTTCTGACTCCATGGATACCAAGGCATCCTGCGCCACTTCAACATAGTGGACCCGTTCAATGGCTAACGCGATCTGTGCAGCAAAGGTTTCCAGCAGGCGTTGTTGTTCAGGCTGCAACATCTGCTTCAATGCAGGCGACTGAATCACCAACACGCCACGGGTACGCATGGGAGCTCGTAACGGTAAATATTTTGATGCGCAGGCAGGCAAGGTGTCCGTCCCAAGTCCGGCAGCTTGTTGATGGTCATAAGTCCATTGTGCAACCCCCAGGTCAATTTCTGGCCAGTTACGTCGTGTATCCAATACCGGCTGACGCACGGCTTCGTGGCTATCCGGCAACAAAATTGCCGCCCGTACCTTGAACACAGCCTCGACCGCTTCCAAACTGATCTCCAGGATCCGATCATAGGTCAACGCACTCGCCAGCTCTTTGGACAGGTCATACAACGAAGCTACCCGTTGCTCACGGTAGCGTGCGATATGGGCCTGGAAACGAATACCCGCCATCAAATTGCTGATAGTCAGCGCGACAATCAGCATGACACCGAAAGTCAGCAGGTATTGGGTATCGCTGACAGCAAACGATAAACGCGGTGGGATGAGAAAGAAATCAAAAGCCAAAACCGATAGCAAGGAGGCCAGCACCCCAGGCCAACGACCGAAGCGGGCGGCGATGGCCACCACGCCCAGTAGGTAGATCATCACTACATTGACCAAATCCACATACTTGACCAGAGCAATACAAGCCAACGTGATCAGCATGATCAGCGCCAAGGCCCAGCCCATGCCACGACGTTGGGCTCCGATGGTTTCGCCATCGGCCAACAACTGTATTACCGGTTCGTGACCGGAACGTGGTGTCGTCTCATCCTGCTCCGACACCACATAGACATCCATGTCACGAACTCGGGCCAGTAGGGTATCCAGTACACGGCGGCGAAGCCACTTGTGCAAACCCGATTGGCGAGCCTGTCCCACCACCAGTTTGGAGACGTTCCGACTACGTGCGTAGTTCAGCAAGGTATCAGTCAAAGCCGAGCCTGCCAGGGTCTGCGTTTCAGCGCCCAGCTGCTGCGCCAGCCGAAGATTGTCAAAGATCGCCTGTCGTCGAATATCCGCCAAACGTTGCCAGCCCGGAGTTTCAACATATACAGCAATCCAGTCTGCACGCAGGTTGGCCGCCAATCTAGCTGCGGCACGCACCACTGCAGCCCCATCATCCGGCCCCAGGCAAACCAATAAACGTTCCTTCGCCTGCCAGACACGATGAATGGACTGATCAGCGCGATATTCCCGCATCTGAGTATCGACACGGTCGGCCGTACGTCGCAATGCCAGTTCCCGCAATGCGATCAGATTGCCTTTACGAAAGAAATGCTTCACCGCCCTATCCGCCTGATCAGGCAAATAGACTTTGCCCTCTTTCAGGCGCTGTAACAGCTCTTCGGCGGGTAAATCGACCAACAGGATTTCATCGGCCTGATCGAACACCTTATCAGGCAACGTTTCATAAACCCGAATCTGGGTGATCTGCCCGACCACATCATTCAAACTTTCCAGGTGCTGTACATTCAGCGAGGTATACACATCGATCCCCGCCGCCAGCAATTCTTCCACATCCTGCCAACGCTTCGGGTGTCTTGAACCGGCCAGATTGGAATGCGCCAACTCATCCACCAGGATGACTTGCGGGTTGCGAACCAGGGCTGCGTCGATATCGAATTCCGACAAGGTATGCCCACGGTAGTCGATCTGCTTGCGTGGCAATACCTCCATGCCTGTAAGCATATTGGCAGTTTCAGTGCGGCCGTGAGTCTCCACCACACCCACCACCACATCCACACCCGATTGCCGCAATGTTTGTGCTGCTGCCAGCATGGTGTAGGTTTTCCCGACACCAGCAGAAGCCCCAAAGAAGATCTTGAGCTTGCCGCGTTGCTGTTTGGCTTCTTCCTGGCGGATTTTGTCCAGTAACTGATCTGGGTCTGGGCGGATATCGATCATGCAGAGTAGATTCTTAATTGATTGAAATGAATTTGAAACTACATAAAACGTCACCATGCAGAAGACCTTAGACACTGCGGATGCCATACTCAGCATACCTACAGGTCCAAGGCCCCAAGTTGAGCTGACAGCTTACTTCAACGCCTCCAGCGCCAGATTCAACTTCAACACGTTGACACGCGCTTCACCCAGGACACCCAACTGACGCTGCTCAGTATTGGCTTCTATCTGCTCACGCACTTTGTCAACGGGCAGGCCGCGAACACGCGCCACACGATTGAGTTGATACAGTGCTGCCGCCACACTGATATGCGGGTCCAACCCGCTGGCAGAGGCAGTGACGAGATCGACTGGTACCGGGGACTTGTTGTCCGGATCCGCTGCCTGTAAAGCCGTCAATCTGGCCTGTACCGCATCAGATAACGCAGGGTTGATGGGCCCTAGGTTGGAACCGCCAGAAGCCCCGCCATTGTAGGGCATGGGTGCGGTGGCCGATAATCGGCCCCAGAAGTATCTGGGCTCGGTAAACTGCTGCCCGATCAAACTGGAGCCGACCGGCTTACCATCACGATAGATCAAGCTGCCCTCCACTTGGCTAGGAAACAACAACTTGCCCAGCCCCGTGGTCAGCAGCGGATACGCCACCCCAGTCAACAAGGTCAGGCCCGCAAAGGTCATCAATAGAGGACGAATCATTTTGTTCATGGGTTACCTCGTTCAAACCAGGTTCAGCGCAGCCAGCGCCATATCGATCAACTTGATGCCAATGAACGGCAATATGATCCCACCCAAGCCGTACACCAACATGTTCCGACGCAGTAGCGCTGCAGCACCGACCGCCCGATAACGAACACCTTTCAGTGCCAGTGGGATCAGCGCAATGATGATCAACGCATTGAAGATCACTGCGGACAGAATGGCTGAGGACGGGCTGGTCAAGCGCATCACGTCCAACACCTTCAATGCCGGGTAAGTGGTCGCAAACAGCGCCGGAATGATTGCAAAATACTTGGCAATATCGTTGGCCACACTGAAGGTCGTCAACGCACCGCGTGTCATCAACATTTGTTTGCCGATTTCGACGATTTCGATCAGTTTGGTCGGATTGGAATCCAGATCGACCATATTACCGGCCTCTTTGGCAGCCTGCGTGCCAGTATTCATGGCAACCGCCACATCGGCCTGAGCCAGCGCCGGTGCATCGTTGGTACCATCACCGGTCATTGCAACCAATTGCCCACCAGCCTGATGCTCGCGAATCAGCTTGAGCTTGGCTTCCGGTGTGGCTTCCGCCAGAAAGTCATCCACCCCAGCTTCGGCAGCAATGGCAGCAGCAGTCAGGTGGTTGTCACCAGTGATCATCACCGTCTTGATACCCATCCGGCGCAACTCTGCAAAACGTTCCTTGATGCCACCCTTGACCACGTCTTTCAGTTCTACCACCCCCAGCACCCGGTTGGAATCCGCCACTACAAGTGGCGTACTGCCGCGGCGGGCCACTTCTTCAACAGATCGCTCGACCGCAGCCGGGAAGGTGACTGATTTTTCCTTGGCATATTTACGGATTGCATCCACCGCACCTTTGCGGATTTCCATGCCGGCCATATCCACGCCGCTCATGCGGGTCTGGGCTGAAAACGGTACAAAGTGTGCCTGGAGCTGCCCCATATCGTGTTCACGAATCTGGAAACGCTGCTTGGCCAATATCACGATACTGCGCCCTTCCGGTGTTTCATCTGCCAGCGATGCCATCTGGGCTGCGTTGGCCAGGTCTTTTTCGTTCACCCCGGGCGCCGGCAAAAAAGCCGATGCCTGCCGGTTACCGAGCGTGATGGTGCCAGTCTTGTCCAGCAACAACACGTCCACGTCCCCCGCGGCTTCCACGGCCCGGCCAGAGGTCGCGATGACATTGGCCCGCATCATCCGGCTCATTCCCGCCACACCAATGGCTGAAAGCAAACCACCGATGGTGGTCGGGATCAGGCAAACCAACAACGCAACCAAGACCGTAACTGATACCGGCTGACCGGCCTTAGCCATTTCAACGCTGAACAGCGAATACGGTAGTAAGGTCACGGTTGCCAACAGAAACACCAACGTCAGCGCAACCAACAGAATGGTCAGAGCTATCTCATTGGGTGTTTTCTGACGTTTTGCACCTTCCACCATGGCAATCATGCGGTCCAAGAATGTCTCACCGGGATTGACCGTGACTTTGACGACAATCCAGTCTGACAATACGCGCGTGCCGCCGGTGACCGCGCTGAAATCGCCACCTGCTTCGCGAATGACCGGCGCCGATTCGCCGGTAATCGCACTTTCGTCCACCGACGCCACGCCTTCCAGCACTTCACCATCGGCTGGAATCACCTCACCTGCCTGCACCAGCACAAAATCACCCTTGCGCAAGCTGGCCGAATCAATCACCGTGATATGCCCTTCACGACGTGGCTCGGACAACTTGTGCGCCACCACATTTTTCTTGGCTGATCGCAAGCTGGCCGCCTGAGCCTTGCTACGGCCCTCTGCCAGTGCTTCGGCAAAATTGGCAAACAACACTGTAAACCAAAGCCACAACGCGATGGCCAGAATAAAGCCAGCTGGTGCTTCTGCTTGCCCGACCAGGGCTTGGATAAACAGGATGGTGGTCAGCATGCTCCCCAAATACACCACGAACATCACTGGGTTTTTCATCTGCGTACGCGGCGCCATCTTCTTGAAGGCATCGACGATGGCCGGTTTGACCAGTGATGGGTCAAACATCGACAGCGATTGCTGCTTACTCATTGATTTGCTCCGAATTCTCTGCTTACTTCAACGACAGCATCTGCAGGTGTTCCACCACCGGGCCCAGAGCTAAGGCAGGGACATAGGTCAAAGCCCCGACCAACAGCACCGTGCCAATCAGCATGGCAATGAACAATGGCCCGTGGGTTGGCATGGTACCAACGCCCGCCTCGATCCGTTTTTTCGCCGCCAGGTTACCCGCAATGGCCAGGACTGGCACGATGATCCAGAAGCGGCCAAAGAACATGGCCGCAGCCAGCATGATGTTGTAGAACGGTGAATTGACCCCCAGGCCGGCAAACGCGCTACCGTTGTTGTTGGCTGCGGAACTGAAGGCATACAGCACTTCGCTGAAGCCATGCGCACCCGGATTGAAGATACCCGCCTTGCCTGGCTCCACCATCACGGCGATGGCGGTGCCACCCAGTACCAGAATCGGGGTGACCAGAATGATGATTGACGACATCTTGATATCGAATGCTTCAATCTTCTTGCCTAGGTATTCCGGCGTGCGTCCAATCATCAAGCCCGCGATGAACACCGCCAACAAGGCATAGATCAGCATCGTATACAGGCCCGAGCCCACGCCACCGAACACAACTTCACCCAGTTGCATCAGCCACATCGGTACCAAACCACCCATCGGGGTCAGCGAATCGTGCATGCTGTTCACCGCACCACACGATGCTGCCGTTGTGACTGTGACAAACAGACTGGACGCCGCAATCCCGAAACGGGCTTCCTTGCCCTCCATATTGCCGCCGGCTTGCAAGGACGATGCATGCTGATCTACGCCAGCCTTATCAAACAATGGATTACCCGCTTGCTCAAAATAGGTCGTGACACCGGCGAAAAACAGGAACATCACACCCATTGCAGCATAGATCGCCCAACCTTGGCGCCGATCACCCACCATCACACCAAAGGTGTAGCAAAGCCCAGCCGGGATAATGAAGATCGCCAGCATTTCCAGCAGGTTGGTCAGCGGGGTGGGGTTTTCGAATGGATGAGCCGAGTTGGCATTAAAGAAGCCGCCACCGTTGGTGCCTAGCATCTTGATCGCTTCCTGCGATGCAACAGGCCCCATGGCCAACGGTTGTTTCTGCTGGGTGATTTTTTCCATGACTGGCTTCCCTTGCTCATCCAGCACGGGCTGACCAGTATGGTCTAGCTTGGCTTGTTGCCAGGTCACAGGCTCAACCGTTGCCACGTCCTGATACGCCGAGAAATTCTGCACGACGCCCTGCCCCATCAGTGCTACAGCCAGCAGCATCGACAAGGGCAACAGCACATGTACCGTGATACGGGTCACGTCCACCCAAAAATTGCCAATAGTCTGGGCTGATTTACGGGCAAAACCCCGAATCAACGCAATCACCACTGCAATACCTGTTGCCGCGGACAGGAAATTCTGCACCGCCAGGCCCAGCATCTGGGTGAAATAGCTCATGGTGGTTTCGCCACCATATGCTTGCCAGTTCGTGTTGGTAACGAAGCTGATGGCAGTATTGAAGGCCAAATCAGGTGGCACACCACTAAATTGCTGAGGATTGATGGGCAGTAGGCCTTGCAAACGCTGCAGCCCGTACAAAAACACAACACCCAGTACATTGAACAACAGCACCGCCACGGCATACGCCTTCCAGCCTGTTTCGACTTGTGAGTCAACACCCGCCAAGCGCAACAGAATATGCTCCAACGGGCGCAGTGGTTTCACGTACCAGGCATCCTGACCTTCCATGACCGTGGCCAGCCAAATCCCGACAGGCTTCGCCAACAGGCACAACAACAAGGCGAACACGCCAATTTGAATAATTGCAGTCTGCGTCATTTAGAACTTCTCCGGCCTCAGCAATGCCACAAAAAGATAAATGGCCAATACCGCCACCATGCCACCAGCCAACCAATACATCCAGGTCATGATCCGCCCCCCAGCCGTACCACTCCACCGACCAGGCCAAATGTTGCCAGTGTAAACAAGACAACAAGACCCACATACAGCACATCCATTTTCATCCTCCGATCAACACGTATCGTCTGCAAGGCCCATTACGTCAACATTCGCGTATCACCAATTACAGACACGCGTTGCGTCATCAACCCGAATATAAAAAAGTCGGTATAAAGATCTTGTATATTTTTCCGCCGAAAATGCAGGTGCAGTCCGTCAGCGGTGGCGGACCGATGTAAAATGTTGTTGAGATGCCATGCTGACAACGGTCAGCATTGTGCAACTCGGTATTCTGTTTCAACCCATCCTCATTCTGGAAGGTTTGTGTCCATGACCATCAGCCCCATTTCCGCCCGTGATAAAGCGTCGATCCTGATCGAAGCGATGCCATACATTCGACGTTTTTACGATAAGACCATCGTGATCAAGTATGGCGGCAACGCCATGACTGACGAGCATCTGAAGAACTGTTTTGCTCAGGATGTGGTCATGCTCAAACTGGTAGGCATGAACCCAGTGGTCGTGCATGGCGGTGGCCCTCAAATCAACGATTTGTTGACCCGTGTTGGCAAACAGGGTGAATTCATCCAAGGTATGCGCGTCACTGACCGCGAAACCATGGATATCGTCGAAATGGTACTGGGCGGCTTGGTCAACAAAGAAATCGTCAACTTGATCAATCAGCACGGTGGCCGTGCAGTGGGTCTGACCGGCAAGGATGGTGGCTTCATCCACGCCAAAAAGATGTTTCTGAAGCAAGACGACAGCGACGAGCAGATCGATATCGGGCAGGTAGGCGAAGTTACCCGTATCGACCCTGAATTGGTTGCGCTGCTGGATACCCGCGATTTCATACCGGTCATTGCACCGATTGGCGTCGGCGAAAATGGCGAGGCTTACAACATCAACGCGGATTTGGTTGCGGGCAAGCTGGCCGAAACCCTGAAGGCCGAGAAGCTGGTGTTGCTGACCAACACGCCAGGTGTACTGGACAAGCAAGGTAACTTGCTGACCGGCCTGACCGAGAGCAAGATTCATGCATTGGTGAAAGACGGTACCATCTCCGGTGGCATGCTACCCAAACTGGCTTCATGCCTGGATGCGGTACGTAACGGGGTGAATACAGTGCAGATCATTGATGGTCGCGTGGAACATGCGCTGCTGTTGGAGATTCTGACCGATGCCGGCGTGGGAACGTTGATTCGTGCCGAGCCGACACTGCCAATCGTCTGATTCAGACGGATGCCGGGTAGGGATGCGCTATAAACTGTGTAGGAATGTGTGCGATCCAGAGGAGATTGAAACGATGAAAACAGCACGCCAGTTGCTGCAAGAAAAGCCGCGCCAGGGTATTTTCTCGGTTACACCGGATGCAACCGTCTACAACGCGTTGCAGTTGATGGCGGAAAAAGACATCGGCGCCCTGCTGGTGATGGAAGGTGACAAGCTGGTCGGGATTTTTTCAGAACGCGACTATGCTCGCAAAGTCGTACTGCAAGGCAAGGCATCCGCCTCAACTCCGATTCGCGACATCATGACCACCAAGGTGTTGTGTGCCAAACCGGATAGTACAATCGAGGATTGCATGGCCATCATGTCGGAAAAACGCTTTCGGCACTTACCAGTAGCCGATGGCGAAACGGTACTGGGTGTATTGTCGATCACTGACTTGGTGCGCGCACAAATCGCCGAGCAGGAATTCGTCATCCAGCAATTGGCCCATTACATCTATCAATAACCTCGACCTAGCCCGCAAACGGCCCGCCCAGCGGGCCGTTTTTGTTCAGGAGTACTGTATTGCTTCGCAGACCGATCTGGATCTTTGATCTCGATAACACGTTACATAATGCTGACGTACATGTCTTCCCTGCCATCAATCGTGCGATGACGCTGTACATGATGCAGGAGCTGCAACTTGACGAGCACGAAGCCAACCACCTGCGACAACATTACTGGCGTCGCTATGGTGCCACTTTGCATGGCCTGATTCGCCATCATGGTACGCATCCCGACCACTTCCTGTACCACACCCATCAATTCGACAATCTGCCAGCCATGCTGGTTGCCGACGCCAAGTTGCATCACACCTTAGCCCACCTGCCAGGCCGAAAACTGTTGTTTACCAACGGCCCTGCCAGTTACGCCGTCACAGTCATCAGCAGCCTGGGCATTGCCCATTTATTCGACGATCTGATTGCCACCGAACACGTCGGTTATCTAGCCAAACCAGACCCGCTGGCATTCAGGCGGGCACTACAGCGGCACCAACTTCGTCCCGTAGACTGCATCATGGTCGAAGACTCGTTGGTCAATTTGCGTACGGCAAAACGGCTAGGTATGCAAACCATCTGGCTGACGCGATCCTGTCGTCGCCCAGCAGGCATCGACTGGCGTATCAGCCGCATCACCGATTTGAGTCGGTTATCGGTGGTACGTCCCATCAAATAGTGGTAAAAATTCAGCACGCTCCAGAAAGAAATGCATATGTTGATTCGCAAATTATTCAAGTTCGAGAATGCCCACATCGTCCGCAACTGCACCTCAGACCGTTGCCGTCGCTCCATCCACGGCCACAGTTACAAGGTTGAGTTGTTGCTGGAAGCCCACGCGCTGGACAATGGGCAAATGGTGTATGACTTTGGCCTGATGAAAGGTACGATTCGCGATGTGATTGATGCATTCGATCATGCCATCGCCTTTTGGGATAAGGATGATCCGGTCTACATCAATTACTGCAAACAATTCTCGGCCCGTTGGATCGGCATTCCGGTGTCTCCTTCTGCCGAACAGTTTTCACGCCTGTTCTTTGTGCTGGTTGATGCCATCATGCAAAACACTGTTATGCGGAATGGTGAACCGGACGATGTCAAACTGCATTCCGTCATTGTGCACGAAACCGAAACCGGCTATGCACAAGCCTTTCGAGATGATGCCTATAACTTGCGAATGGGTGAAATCAAACTGTCCGACATCTTATTCTCAGAACAAGTCAAACAAGAATGGGGCAACCCGGCAATGTTCGACCAACTGTTGGCCGGTGAACGCTTCATCAATCCGGATGTCGCCCTGCAGGTGAACGTTGCAGAAGACTAGCCTCCACAAGACGGGGCACAGATCAGTTCAAGCAAGGGATTACAACCAACTGTTGCGACTTTGACGCGATTGCTGTAAGGCAAAACCGAGCAGGAACACCAACATCAACCATGGCCACAGATCCGCCATGGCGTGTGACATACCATTAAAATTGGCCAATTGCACGTTAGGTCGACGGAACAGGGCCAGTGCAGCACCCGCACTGGCTTTCAGCGGCCACAACCAATCCACCAGCAAGCTGGTCAGAATGGCAATAAAGCAGGTCAGCGCACGTGGAGCCATCGCCAATTTCAACAACAAGGGCAATAACACCATGGCAGCCAGCAGGCCGCTGACGGTTCGCCAGTTCAACCATTGAAATAGCGCAAACGGCTTCAACAACATACCGGCCATGGCCAGTTTGATCACCAATGCAATCGATACGATCAACAGCATGGCCACCAGCCAGAAACGTCGATGCTGCACCAGTAGCGACACCATCAGCCCTACTATCAGCAAATTGAACATGGCGTCACTGGCTTCCAGCAATTGCAGGAACAAGCTGGGGTCCTGCAGGGGCGATTGGAAGGGCTGTGGCAAGCCACCCGGTCGGAACACGACTCCAAACAACGGGATCGCCGGATCAAGTTGGGTAATGAACCAGCTGATCAATAGAACCAAGCCAAAATCAGCCCAACCGCCTCCGACAAACCAGTGATGGCGGAGCAGATTCAAACGTCGGACGATTGTCCTTGAACCAATCCCCCAAGCAAACCAAGCACCGATTACACCACCCAATGTGTTATGAAAAATGTCCAGATTGGAAGGCACCCGATTGGGTAGAAACATTTGTACCGATTCCACACTGAAGCTCAATGTGGCACTCAGCAGCACTGCCAATAAAAAAGCGCCCATTCCGGCCAGACGTGGCCGGAACAGGCTGAACAATGCTCCCCCCAGTGGCACATAGGCCAGCACATTCAGAATGTCATCAATACGCGACTGATAATAGGGGGTGGGGTAGCCCAGAAACGCCCACAACGGCGTACTAGGCCAACGCCAAGCAGAAAAAGGGTACAAGCTGACCAATAAAATGATCAGAGCGTAAATCCACGAGAAGTGGCGAGAGAGGTATGAACGCGGCGCCTCGCGGGCCAGTAGCGCTATTGGCGTTTGCCAGGGCATGAAAACGGGCTTCATTGCAGATCGCAGTACCGCAACCAGAACCAGCTGGTACCGCGATCATTCCATACAGATTGCCATTGCTGAGTGGCATCTCAACGCGAGACCACTTCAGCCCACAAAGTCGCCATCAAACGGCGCGTACGCGCATCCAGCGGCATCATGGCTTCGAGCTTACCGGAAGCCGACTTATCTGGAAAGATCACAACGTTGCGCTGAAGTTCTGGTGCGATATATGGCAAAGCCGCACGATTGGGATTACCAGCCCCCACCAGGTTGGTCAGCTCGGCACTATTGCGGCCATCCAGCATGAAGTTGATGAACTTATAGGCCAGATCCGGTCGCGGTGCATCCTTAAGAATCACCATGCTGTCCATGGCCCAACTGGCCCCCTCTTTTGGTAGAATGGCACGGATACGTGCACCCTCCTGGCCGGTCTGCTGGTCTGCAAGAAAGAAATCATTGGAATACCCCAAGGCCAGCCAGACTTTCCCATTCGCCAACCGATTGGCGTAGTTGTAGGAGTCAAACCCTGCCCAATAGGGTTTGGCACGTTGAATCAATCGTTGCGCCTCGCGCCAGTGACGTTCATCGTCCGAATTGGCCGGGTAGCCCAGGTAATGCAAGGCAGCACTGAATACTTCGCGGGAATCATCCAGCACCGATACCTTGCCCTTCAGCGGTTCAAGCTTCTGCGGTTCAAATACCACCGCCCACGAATCCACCTGAATCCCCAATTCGGCCAGTTTCGTCTCGTTATAACCAATCACAGTTGTCGTGTAGGAATACGGCACCGAATAGCGATTGCTTGGATCAAACGGACGCCCCAGATAGGTAGGGGAAAAATTGGCAAAGTGACGAACCTGTTTGCGATCCAATGCTTGCAAATAGCCTTTGCGGATCAACTCTGGCAGCACAAAATCACTAGGTACCAACACATCATAAACCGGCCCACGAGCGGTCAGTTTTGCCTGCATCTCGTCCATACCTGCGTAGAAATCCTGTATCACCTTGCACTTGCAATACTCTTCAAAACGCTTGATGGTCTGTGGTGCAATGTAATTGTTCCAGTTGTAGAGATGAAGCGCATCCGCAGCATGCCCCCAAGCGGAGAGACAGGACAAAGTCACGGCAATCCAGAAACGTGTCATCAGGAGACCCTGCGTTATGAAGAAAAGATGGCGCACCAACGTGATCTGGCACGGAATATTCGGACAAAACCCGCAGCCGCGATTGTAAAGGCAATCGGGGGTGACCACGATACTTTGTCGCAACCAGCCGGCTTGCGCTGCCCCTCGTCCCGTCTGGTGAAAAAAGAAAACACCGCAACGTGCGGTGCTTCGGCTGATCCCTACAATGTCGATCAGTAGTTGCTGCGAACCGCTTGCGCCTTGTCGTACCATTGCTGTGCCTGCGCGGTATCAATCTGCTCACCCAGCTCACCATGTTCATAGATGGCACCAAGGCGTTCCATAGCCAGATCATTACCGCCATCTGCCGCCTTGCGATACCACTTCAGTGCATTCAGCGCACTACGCGGCACCCCCCAACCTTTTTCATAGAACTCACCCAAGTTATACATGGCCAGCGGCAGACCTTTATCAGCTGCAATAGCATACCAACGCAAGGCTTCACCATAGTTTTGCGATACACCCTGTCCTTCCTGATACATCCCCCCTACATTATTGATGGCCATCAGGTCGCCTTGCGCTGCCGCCTGTTTGAATGCCTCCAGCGCCTTTCCAAAATCCTGCTTCGCCCCCTGGCCGGTGTAATACATGTATCCAACATTGGTTTGTGCTGCGGCATTTCCTTGGTCGGCCGATTTACGGAACCACTCAAAAGCCTTTCCCAAATCCTGTGCCACCCCATTACCCACCCGGTACAACCATCCCAGGTTTTGTTGTGCCTCTGCATCGCCCTGCTCTGCTGATTGCCGGAACCATGCCACAGCCTGTGTCGAATCAGCCTTCACTCCATAGCCTTGAAGATACATGAAACCAATATACTTTTGGGCTTGTGCATTGCCATGCTTAGCCAGTGTCTTGAACTCTTTCATTGCAGCTTCATACTTTTGCGCCCGATAGGCACGTAAACCCGAATCGAGATCCGCCCAGGCCGGGGTACTCAGAACCATTACCAGCAACGTTGGCAACAACGCCTTTCCAAAACGAAATACCATATCGACTCTCCCTAGCATCCGCTCAAGATCATGTCCTTACCATTAAACACCAACTTGCCCATGCAATCCCGACATCATATTAAAGCTTTTACACTAATCCAATCAATGTAAAACAACAAGCGTCTGAATTACATGGAAAAGTACTAATAATTAGGGCAAACTAGGGAATTCCACGGTGACACACAGGAATGTGCAAAGTGGCAAACTCAAGACAGCAACAAGAAACATGCCAACAAGCGACAGAACGCTGGCATCCACTCCCAATGAAAACTTCGGGCATGAAGCATGCTGGCCATCTTGCAAGCATCAGCCTAACTAAACACGTATCAGTAAGGGTTTGTATGAGACAGACCAAATCGGATTCAGCGTAACAGCACCAACACCGCCAACAAACCCACGATGACTGCCAACAACCAGTTCTGCCGCTTCTGTTCTCGCATCAGCTGAATATAGGCTTGTTTCATCACGTCACCCTGATTGTTCGATAGTGCTTCGTGCAAACGGCGGGGCAATTCCGGTAACAAAGCAGCAAACTGTGGACCCTCGCGCTTGAGATTGCGTACCAAAGCCTCAAATCCAAACTGCTCATGCATCCAACGCTCCAGAAACGGCTTGGCCGTCTGCCACAGATCCAGATCTGGATTCAGCTGCCGACCCAAACCTTCAACGTTCAACAACGTTTTTTGCAACAACACCAATTGCGGTTGTATCTCTACATTGAAGCGGCGTGAAGTTTCAAATAACCTTAGCAACACCTGTCCGAAGGAAATTTCAGACAATGGTCTGTCAAAAATCGGTTCACAGACTGTCCGTACCGCAGCTTCCAGCTCTTCAACGCGGGTTTCAGGCGGCACCCAGCCAGACTCAATATGGGCAGTAGCGACACGTTTGTAGTCGCGATTGAAGAAAGCCAGAAAATTCACCGCCAGATAGTGCTTGTCAAAATCAGTCAGTGTGCCGACTATGCCAAAATCCAGTGCAATATAGCGCCCATCCGCCGCTGCAAAGATATTACCTGGATGCATGTCTGCGTGAAAAAAACCGTCGCGGAACACCTGGGTAAAGAAGATTTCGACACCGTAGCGACTCAGCTTCTTCAAATCAATTCCATCTGCACGAAGCCTGTCGATTTGTCCTATTGGCGTACCACGCATCCATTGCAGCACCATGACTTCACGTGAACAGTAGTCCCAATGTACTTCCGGCACGATCAACATATGCGAATGCAGAAAGTTACGACGCAACTGACTGGCATTCGCAGCTTCCCGCATCAAATCCAGTTCATCATGCAGATGCTTGTCAAATTCAGCGACAACTTCACGTGGCCGTAAGCGCTTACCGTCCGAAAACAGCCATTCGACCAAACCAGCCATGATGCGCATCAATGCCAAGTCTTGATCAATGATGGGCAAAATACCAGGTCGCAGAATCTTGACCGCCACCTCCTGATCGTCCGGCAGCACGGCATAATGCACCTGCGCCACGGAAGCACTGGCCACAGGTTTTTCATCGAAGCGTTTGAACACAACTTCCGGCGGCAACCCCAAGTTACGCAACAGCACTTCACGTGCCAAAGCACTATCAAATGACGGGACCCGATCTTGCAAGCGCGCCAACTCATCTGCAATATCTGGAGGCATGAGATCGCGTCGCGTTGACAGTACCTGCCCAAACTTGACGAAGATGGGGCCCAAACGCTCCAATGCACGCCGTAAACGAACGGCCCGCGGTGTGGATAGATCGCGCCAGAACAATACTCCCCGTACCAATGCACGCAAGCCACGAACCCGCTCATGCCCCAACAAAAATTCATCCAGCCCGTAAGCAAACACCACATGGATAATCTTGAACAGTCTTAACAGGAACATGACTTGAAACAGGCTGGTTAATAAAGAAATTGAATGTAAAAGTAACTAATATCTTGCCAGTGATTCAAATGGGGTAATGTTAACTGGATTGCTTTAAATCCATAGCCAACCGTGATAAGCGCTTCTCGGCACGCTCAACGTCATCGCGTAATTGATCGACCTTAGACAAGAAATCTGCTATGTCATCCGGCTTGGCAAGCAGTGGTGCATCCTCAGTCCAGTGCTCGGTGTATTGCTTGGCAAGACGTGAAGCAAACTCGCCCCGTGTACCGAACAGGTCCGCACCCAATTGGGTAATCCGATGTGCCAGAACATCCCCTACCAAGCGCGACAGATCTTCCTCTGCATCCCAACGCAATGCCTTGAGCACCTTTCCGACTTCCGCCCCCAAGGTCGCATCCCCCTCAATTGCAATATCACGGTATGCCGCTTCATCCTTCAGCGCCAATCTGGGTAGCAGGCTGAAATGAAATTGCAAGGTGGTATCCGGCTCAGCATCCGTTGCCTGTAATACGCCATCCTCACTCACCAAAAAGCAGATTTGCAAAGGCAGCGCCATAATAGCCACAACCTTACCAGCGTGCATTGCCATCTGTGCCCGCAAAGAGGATTGCTGAGCCAGTAGATGATTCAAGGGTGCAAGCAACATAGCGGGAGACCCCAAAAAGTTGAATGATCAGATCGTGCATTCAAAAAAACAGACAGCCTTGACTATCCAGCTGACCTTGCTGACGCTAACTTCCGCATTTTATGACTGATGGGAATCGGCTCGGCTAGTGACCACTACCAGACAGACTGAGCAATGCAGTACCACCAATAATCAACAACAGGCCACAGATTTTCATCCACCCCATTGATTCACCAAACAGTACAACACCAACCACAGCGACAATCGCCATGCCCACCCCACTCCAGATGGCGTAAACCACACCCACTTCTAGCTTTTTCAGCACCAGACCCAATAACCAGAACGAAACACAATATCCGGTCACCACCATTAGTGCGGGCAACCAGCGGGTCATACCTGCCGAAGCCTTGAGTGAGCTGGTCGCGATGGTTTCAGCCACAATCGCCAAAGCCAGCAGCCCCCATACACCTATCTGGGAAATCAGAATTTATATCCTTTATGCAACGCCACCACGCCAGCAGTCAGATTGTGATAATCCACACGATCAAAACCAGCATCACTCATCATCTGTTTCAACTCTTCCTGCCCCGGATGCATGCGAATCGACTCTGCCAAATAACGGTAGCTATCCGGATCATTGGCAATCAGCTTGCCCATGATCGGCAAAGCCTTAAAAGAGTAAAGATCGTAAACCGGGGACAATGGCTTCCAGACTTTGGAAAACTCCAGTACCAGCAAGCGTCCGCCTGGCTTCACGACACGGTACATTTCCTTCAACGCCAGATGCTTGTGGGTCATGTTCCGCAGACCAAACGCCACCGTAACACAATCGAAATAATTGTCAGGGAAAGGTAGTTTTTCTGCATCGCACTGCGCAACGGGCAGCAAAACCCCTTTATCCAGTAAACGATCCCGTCCCACCGTCAACATCGAACTGTTGATATCCGTCAGCCAAACTTGCCCTGTCGGTCCAACCTTTTTACTGAATGCATGCGAAAGATCTCCCGTGCCGCCAGCAATATCCAATACACGAGCACCTTGTCGCACCCCAGCCTGCTCAATGGCGAACACTTTCCATAGCCGATGCAATCCACCGGACATCAAGTCGTTCATCACATCATATTTTTGGGCAACCGAATGAAACACGCCCGCTACCTTGCGGGCTTTTTCCGATTCATCAACCGTCTCGAAGCCAAAGTGTGTCTGTTTATCAGTCATGATGGGTCTCGTGATGCACCCGCCGAATCAAGGCGGGCAAGGTAATCCTGCCAATTGGCAGCTTGGTTGACACCAAGCTGATATAAGTAATCCCATGAATACAGGCCGGAATCATGTCCATCATCAAACACCAACTTGATTGCATAATGCCCAACCGGTTCAATCGCCCGAATATTGATCTGTCGTTTGCCAACCTGCAATACAGCTTGGTCTGGCGAGTGGCCACGTACCGCCGCCGAGGGCGAAAACACTCGAAGGTACTCGCAAGGCAGTTCGAAACGCACTTGATCGGGAAACACCAGCTCCAAGATATGGGATTGCTGATGTAAACGGATTTCGGTTGGGATGGGAGTGGTATGACTGAGTCCGGCCATGAAGCACATTCCGTGCAGAGAAGCCGTAATCTTAACAAATTAGGGACCGGCTTGCAGTAACACTACTGGTGTCGTGAACTATACGATCACTGCCTATTCAATCCCGAAATTAGCCGAATACATCGCGAGTTGTCACGTTCATGTAATAATCGCTACCTATCCTTGCAACAATAACGAATTGTCGAGGAACGCATCATGCCTGCAAATATTCTTTTGGTTGAAGACGAACCCGCCATCCAGGAATTGATCGCCTTTAATCTGGAGCAAGCCGGCCATCATGTCTTACGTGCAGAGACTGCTGAACAAGGCTTGAATTTCATTCGTACGGCACTACCCGATCTGGTGTTGCTGGATTGGATGTTACCTGGACAATCCGGCGTCGATTTCACTCGACGGATCCGTAATGACGAACGGACACGTCATGTCCCAGTCATCATGTTGACTGCCCGCTCCGAAGAACACGACAAGATTTCAGGTTTGGAAAGTGGTGCTGATGACTACATCACCAAACCATTCAGTCCTCGTGAATTACAAGCCCGTATTAAAGCAGTGCTACGCCGCCGCGCCCCACAAATGACAGATGATGCAGTTGAGGTCAAAGGGCTACGCCTAGACCCTTCCACCCATCGTGTCACCGCGAACAATCACTCCTTGGATCTCGGCCCGACAGAATTCCGGCTGCTACATTTTTTCATGACCCATTCGGAACGAGTGCATTCTCGTTCGCAACTACTAGATCATGTCTGGGGCGATCATGTGTTTGTTGAGGAGCGAACAGTCGATGTTCATATCCGCCGACTTCGTGGTGCACTTGAACCCACGGGTCACGCGGATCTGATCCAGACTGTCCGCGGTGCAGGTTACCGCTTTTCAGCACAAATGTAAGCCTGACCAACCCGACTCCATAGTATTGGTTGATACCGCACGGCAATATCCCTGCCGTGCGATAATTCTTGAATCACTATCCTTCAACAAAAGCGCTTACTTTGTCAGGCATTTACAGTCGCACATTAATTCTTCTGGGCTTCATGGCACTCATCTCCGCCATGACTTGGTTCGGCATGGGCCCGGTTCCCGGTTTGGCTATAGCTGCTCTTCAACTATTGCTAATGTTGCTTTTCCACGTTCACCACCTCGCCAAACTATATGCCTGGCTCAAGAGACCCACTCTTGACCTCGTTCCAGAAAGCTTTGGCAGCTGGGATGAGGTCTACACCCAGCTCTATCAAATGGTGCGCACTCAGTCCCGTAGCCAGCATAAATTGTCTACCGCCCTTGATCGCTTCATCAGTGCTGGAGAAGCCATGCCAGATGGTGTCGTAGTGTTGAATGAAAAAGATCGCATCGAATGGTGCAATCCGGTTGCCATGCGTCATTTCGGTCTGGATCGGCGACAAGATATCGGTCAACAAATCAGCTATCTGGTGCGTACCCCCGATTTCGTCAATTATCTACATACACATGATGCTGCCCACCCGTTGACCTATCGATCAGCACGGGATAAGGACCTGATTCTGACCATCCAGTTGGTTCCTTTCGACTCGACTCGCAAGCTACTGATCAGCAGGGATATCACCCAGCTGGAAAAAATCCAGACGGTTCATCGTGACTTTGTTGCCAACGTCTCACATGAGTTACGAACGCCGCTGACCGTCATCGGCGGCTTTCTGGAGACACTGATTGACTTGACACACCCTGATCCTGTCATTACTCATAAGTATATGGATCTGATGTTGTCACAAACCAAACGTATGCAGCGCATTGTGGAGGATTTGTTAACCCTTTCACGGCTGGAAAACCAGCAAAACTGCCTGCGAGCTGAGCCAGTCAACATTCCACAACTCCTTCAATCGATTTTGAGCGAAGCACAGGGGCTCTCTGCTGGACGCCATCAAATTTCATTGGATATAGCTACAGACTTATGGATTCAGGGTAGTCGGGATGAATTGCACAGTGCATTTGCCAACCTTGTCAGCAATGCCGTACGTTACACGCCTGAAGGCGGGCAAATTCGATTATCTTGGCGAATGGAACAACGACAACCCACATTCACTGTATGTGATACTGGCATCGGCATCGATGCTCAACACATTCCTCGTTTGACAGAACGCTTCTATCGTGTCGATAAGGGCCGAGCACGCGATACAGGTGGCACCGGTCTCGGACTAGCCATCGTCAAGCACATTCTGCTACGCCACGATGCCAGGTTGGATATCAGCTCAGAGCTTGGTTGTGGTAGCAGATTCTCTGTTACCTTCCCGATTGGGCACGTGATTACGACCTCTCAGAAAACCCCTGAAGCGCATACAACAAATCTGTAATGTATTTCATCCCATAATGTGGAGGTCTGACTCTTGTCGCTTCAGCGAATGAACAAAGTTGGCTTCCAGCTGGACTCGCGGCACAGCAGACCGCCGGCAAGGCAATAAAATGCTCGACACCACATCAACCCAACGTCATAATGCGCATGGCAGCAGTTGCATAACGCATGCGACAACCCAGATGTCGGGATATTTTACACGGCCAAATTGATTACGTTGATCGAAATTGCCGTATTTTAATAGGAACAATGAGTTAACCGATCATGGCATAGTAATTGCTGATTAATTCGCAAGATGTAATATGCCCATGACAAGCATTGATCACTCCTGCCCCAACAGGCAACCCAGATGCTACGCCGCTCGAATTGGTAGTAAATTCAGATTATTGCAATGAGGTTATTCATGAAAACACGGAAAATACTCACGGTGCTAGCTGCACTTAGCACGGTTGCCGTTGCGCCTGCTTTTGCAGCCAATATGCCAGTAAGTTGGAGCTTTTCGTCCGCGAGCGATTCTAGCTATTCCAGCTCACTGACCCTGACTGCTGCCAGCGGTGCCAAAATTAAGGCACGCGCCTACTCGTCTTCGCAAACCGACGGCACCGGCGCACTAGGCGGTGCATATATGAAGTCATGGGGCTCCAGCGGAATTGGAATCGCCAATTGCACAAGCGGTTCAAATTGTAATGAAACCCAGGCTCCGAATCACAGCATCGATACTCAAGGTAAAAATGACTTCCTTCTGCTTGAGTTCGATGATTTTTACACCGTTAATGATTTTACTGTAGGCTGGACTGGCCGAGACTATGGTGCAGGCTATGATTCTGATATCCAACTCTGGTCTGGTCCAACTAGTGGTGCGGCGGGCCTAGATTTAACTGGTGCTTGCATTAGCGGCTGCGCCACAACTCTAGCTTCTCTCGGATTCGCCAATACCAAGGTATTTAATGATGTCAACAGCAACCAAAGCAATCCGGTTACTGGTTTGAACAAATCCCGCTACCTCTTGGTTTCTGGTGCTCTGAATTCCGGCGACAACGACTACTTCAAGTTCAAGTCTGTTGCAGCAACACGTAATCTAGTTCCGGAACCTGAAAGCTTGGCAATGCTGGGCTTGGGCTTGGCAAGTTTGGCGTTTGTACGCCGTCGCCGCTGACTTCAGCACCTGCCACCATAGTTGTTCAAATAAAAGGCCACCTGATTTCTGGTGGCCTTTTGCATTGATGACCTTGCTGCCCTCAGCATCTTTCCTGCGGCTGGTATACACTGCTACAACATCAAGCTTTATCGATTACCGATATGCCACAAATGAAATGTAACATCATCCCCTGCAACACACACAATTCACCTAGCTTTCGCAGGACTTCTATTGCACTGCTCCTGACTGGCTTCATAGTAGCAGGCTGCGGTGATCATATGAAAGGACATGATCAACTGGTCCAGGAGGCCCAGCAAGCTAGCACCAAAGGCGATCATGCTCTGGCAACAATCAATTTGAAAACCGCTGTCGAACAAGAGCCAGATCGTGCAGAAACGCGCATCCTTCTAGCCAAGAGCCTATTGGACAACGGCCTGCCGAATGACGCAGAAAAACAACTTCGACGAGCTTTTCAAATCAATAGTGATCGCAAGCAAATAACTCCACTACTTGTCAAAAGTCTGTTGGCTCAGAAAAACTACAAAGGTGTCATTGACGAAACCGACACCGCAGCAGGGGCTGGTATACTGGATTTGATCTCTTTGGCGGGGCGAGCCAAAGCATTCTTGATGCTGAACCAAGTTGATGAAGCAGATCACATCTATGAACAATTGCTCAAGCAATCACCAACTAATATAGAGGCACGGATAGGCAAAGCACAAATCGCCATGACACGTGGCGAGCTAGATAAAGCCGCTGATATTATTGGGTTGATTCTGAAAGCCACGCCCAATCAGACTGATGCATTAGGCATATTAGCTAGCATACAGTCCGCAAAAAATGACACAGCAGCAGCCATTGGCACCTACAGCAGAATTATCGCTCAAACACCCAAAGAAACGAGCGCCTACGTCCGCTTGGTTGATCTACTAGCATCTAACAAACGTTTCAACGAAGCAGAGCAACAGATTGTTCGCATGCGGGCAGCTATCGAGGCGCCCGGCATGGCAGAGTACTTGTCAGCCATTGTCGCTTTCCGACAAGCAAAATTAGATGATGCTCGCAAACGAGTGCAAAATGCAGACCGCGAAATGCCACAGTTTGTACCCGCCATGCTGTTAGCCGGACAAATTGAACTAGCGGCAAACGAGCCCCTGAAAGCCGCTAACGTATTTCAACAGGTTCTCAACCTATCCCCAAACGACATTCAAGCTCGAATGCTGTTAGCACAGGCCCAAATGCTGCTCAAACAGCCGCAAAAAGCTTATGAGACGCTGAAACCAGCGCTGTTGGCAGCACCTTATTCGGCCCCACTTTATACGCTAGCAGGTGAAGCACTCCTGTACAGCAATGATGATCGACAAGCCATTACATTTTTGGAATATGCAGCAAAGCTTGCTCCAGACAGTGCTCGTGTTAAACAATCACTGACCCTTTCCAAGATGGCTAAGGGCGAAACCAGTGAAAGCAGTGTTGACAGCAGCAAGCTCAATCCGAGAACCGCTGAAGTAGTGAAGATTTTAAATGCTCTTAATGCAGGCAAATTTGCAGAAGCTGAGCAAATGGCTTCGAAACACGCAGCTACTCACGAAGATGATGCACTCATGCATAATCTGCTTGGAGTGGCACGTGCTCGTGCTGGCAAAGCAGAACCCGCCCGACAGGCATTCGAGAAAGCTCTTGCCGTCCGTGGTGCGTACTATCCCGCACTAGTCAATCTATCACTGCTGGATATCAAACAGGGTAGTCCCGACCTTGCCATCGCTCGGTTTGATCAGATTTTGAAAGCTCGTCCAAATGATGTTACTGCCTTACTGGGAAGGGCAGAAATCGGTATGCGGGCAGGACAGAGTCCAGCACAAGTTGAACGATTCCTGCAGGCAGCTCATAAAAGCAATCCCGCCATGCTCCAGCCATCACTCATGTTGGCACAACTCTATTTTCAGCTTGCTGATCATGGCCGAGCTTTAGAATATGCATTAAATGCTCGAAATATTGCGCCTAATAACAAAGAAGTACTTCGTGTACTTGGCATGAGCCAGCTGGCCACTGGTGATCGTGCTGGTGCAGTGACTACACTGACACAGTGGGTCGTTGCTGCCCCTGGAGAAGTCACACCGTTGATCCAATTGGCACGCGCTCAGGCCAATGATAATCGCTCCGCCAGTGCCGAACATAGCTTGAAAAAAGCGTTGGAAATCGAACACCAAAATGTTCAGGCTCATGTTGAATTAGCTCTGCTTTACGCTAAGACCGGCCGCGCCGCCGACGCCAATCGGAAGTTAGCAGAACTTGGGGCACTCAAGTTATCCGAAACTGACTTGCGTGAGTTACAAGCCGATGTTGCCATGGCTGCTGGTAAATCATCTGATGCTACTCGTGCCTACCAAGCACTTTATCAAATTTCACCCTCACCTAGGCTATTATCCAAATTACATGATTCTTTGGTACAGGCAGGGAAAACAGATGATGCCATTCGTTTAGGCCAAGCCTGGATCGAGAGAAATCCGGAAGACATTGGCAGTCACTATTTTCTTGCAGACGCAGCCTCCCGGGCCAATCGTCCGAAAATTGCAGCTGGCTATTACGAAACCATACTCAAGCGTAATCCAAATGACATGACTGCATTGAATAACGGTGCACAAGCCTATGCAACCTTTGATAGTAAACGAGCAATTGCGTTAGCGTCCCAAGCCTATAAGTTGGCACCAGAAAATCCGTTCATTCTGGATACTTATGGCTGGACATTAGTACAAAGTGGCAAATTCAAAGAAGGGCTCAAATATATTGAGCAAGCTTTCCGGAAAAATGGTCGGCAGCCAGATATTAATTATCACTATGCTGTCGCCCTAGCCAAGGCCGGTGATCGCTTAACTGCAAAAGAGCGCCTGGAAGAATTACTGAAGACCAACCCCAACTTCATCGATGCTGCAGAGGCTAAGTACTTGCTGGAACAGCTTTCAAGAGAAGTAGGGGGCTAAAATTCAGACAGATCCACCGCTGTGATATTCATCTTGATAGTCCTGGAAAAATAAGGCTACTCCAATTGACACACTTGGTCCAATTAAGTCAGCGCTGGTGCTTTCATAACCTCAAACAGGCCGGCCAAATCAACACAGACATCGACAATGATATTACTCCATGACTGTATGTGAAATCCCTGTATCAGAAAGTCTAGGCCAATCAAAGTATGGCCCAGGATCCGTTTTACGCCCAGGTGCAATATCTGAATGTCCTTGCATCGCCCTGAATGGAAAATATGCCTTTAACAGATTGGCCAATCCTCTGAGCACGTAATACTGCTCATCAGTAAATGGTAGATTGTCAGTTCCTTCCAGCTCTATACCAATAGAAAAATCATTACAGCGGTCTCGTCCAAACCAACTTGACTGCCCTGCATGCCATGCTCGATCAAAACATGAAACAAACTGAACCAATTCCCCATCACGGCGAATAAAGAAATGTGCGGAAACGCGCAAATGCTGAATAGATTGGTAGAAAGGATGGGATCTCGGATCAAGGCTATTGGTGAAAAGTCGCTTAACCCCGTCGCCACCAAATTCATTTGGTGGCAGACTGATATTATGTATCACCAACAAATCAACAATTGTTCCCGTAGGCCGTTGATCAAAATTTGGTGATTTCACATGGGTTGCAGGTACAACCCAACCATTTCCATCTAGTGTCAACACAGCCAATCACCCCAGCTGCTCAATCAAACATTAGCCTTCCTTAAAAGAAGGCCAACTTTATTCAAACTTGTTTCGAGGTCTCGCGCCGATGACGCAACCATTCAAAGACTACGGGTAAGAAGGAAATAAAGATGATTGCCACCATGATCAACTTCAGATTTTGCTGTACAACTGGAATCGCACCAAATAGATAACCGCCATAAACAAAAGCAAGCACCCATGCAACTGCACCTATCACATTATAGGTGATGAACTTGTAGTAACTCATCTCACCAACACCAGCAACGAAGGGAGCAAAGGTACGAACAATTGGGACAAACCGTGCAACAATGATAGTCTTGCCTCCATGCTTCTCAAAAAAAGCATGTGTGCGTTGAATGTGCTCCTGTTTTACCCAGCGCGAATTTGGACCTGCAATCACGTGCCCAAAGCGTTTACCAATAGCATAGTTGACTGTATCACCCAGAATGGCAGCCAAAATCAACAAAATCACCAGAAAGTGCACATTCATTGCGCCTTGCGAAGCCAATGCGCCTGCAACGAACAACAGGGAATCACCTGGTAGAAAAGGTGTAATCACCAAGCCAGTCTCGCAAAATACTATCAAGAACAGGATACCGTATACCCACGTCCCATACTGCTGAGTCATCTCCAGTAAATGCTGATCAACATGCAAGATAAAATCGATTAAGTATTTGATGACTTCCATAAAAGCTCGTTTCTCAAAATCAGCAATATAGCCCGTTATGGTGCAATCTGCCTGTTCATTACCGCAGATAATTCATGATCACAAAACAAAGGCGGGATATCCCGCCTCTGTTTCAAACAACTGCTTCTTCTTTTTTCTTAACCTGAACAACAAAATGCTCTCGCTTCACACCTAGCCACATCGCCAATGGGCAAGACACCAGTACTGAAGAATAGATACCAAACAAGATACCAATCGTCAGTGCCAAGGCAAAGTTATGCAAAGTGGGACCACCAAAAAACAGCATCGACGTTACCATCATCTGTGTCGATAAGTGAGTGATAATGGTGCGACTCATCGTACTTGTGATGGCATTATCGATTACAGCAGACACCTCACCCTTCCGCATTTTGCGGAAGTTTTCACGGACTCGGTCAAATACCACCACTGATTCGTTGACCGAATATCCCAATACCGCAAGCACGCCTGCCAGTACAGGCAAATCGAACTCCCACTGAAACAACGCAAAGAAGCCCAGAATAATGATTACATCATGCAAGTTGGCAATAATTGCCGCCACAGCAAAACGCCACTCGAATCGCAAGCTCAGATAAAGCATGATCCCTGCAATCACGATACCTAAAGCGGTAAGACCATGTGTAAACAGCTCTTCACCTACCGCAGGGCCAACAAACTCAACTCGACGCAGCTCAACAGCATTGTCAGAGCTCTTTAACTTGCCGATGATATTTTCAGACAATTGTGCACTAGTCAGCCCCTTCTTGATTGGTAAGCGGATCATTACATCACTTGCCGTACCAAAGTTCTGAACAACTGCATCCGGAAAACCAATCTGCTTCAAATCATCCCGAATATGATCCAGATTAGCCGCCTGTTTGTAGCTGACCTCCAACACTGTCCCACCAGTAAAATCCACACCGAAATGCAAACCCTTGGTGGTCAGGAAAAAGACAGCCGCAATAAAAGTAATCAGCGAAATGATATTAAACTTCAGCGCATGGCGCATGAAGGGAACATCTTTTTTGACGTGAAACAGCTCTAACATGTTGTTGTTCCCTTCGCTTACACCGATACGCTCTGCAAGCGACGACGGTAGCCGTAAATCAGATTAGTGAGGCCGCGCGCTACAAATACAGCACTAAACATGGATGTCAGGATACCGAGGCAATGCACCACCGCAAAACCACGCACTGCACCAGAACCGAAAATCAGCAATGCTACACCAGCAATCAATGTAGTGACATTTGAATCAAGAATCGTCGCCCAGGCATGTTCGTAGCCAGCTTTAATGGCTGCTTGTGGTGACACCCCATTGCGAACCTCTTCACGAATTCGCTCGTTGATCAACACGTTTGCATCAATCGCCATACCCAATGTCAAAGCAATCGCAGCAATACCTGGCAAGGTCAAAGTCGCTTGTAACATAGACAGCACTGCAATCAACAGGAACAGATTCACCCCCAACGCGAACGTAGCGATAAACCCCATCATGCGGTAATAGATCAGCATGAATATCATGATCGCAATGAAACCATAGAGCGTGGAGTTAAAACCTTTCGCGATGTTTTCTTTCCCCAAGCTTGGACCAACAGTACGTTCTTCAATAATGGTCATAGGCGCAGCCAATGCCCCAGAACGTAGTAACAGCGCGGTATCATTAGCTTCTGCGGTGTTCATCGAACCAGAAATCTGCACTCGCCCACCGCCAATTTCCGTACGAATAACAGGTGCAGTTACAACTTCCGCCTTGCCCTTTTCGACGAGAATCATGGCCATGCGTCTACCGATGTTGTCACGGGTCAACTGCTTGAAGATGGCTGCACCAGTGCTATCCAGGTTAATGTGAACAGCGGCCTCACCATTCTCGCCAAAACCTGGCTGCGCATCATTGATATTGTCGCCTGTCAGCTCCACATCCTTTTTGACCAGAATCTTGACTGGTGTACCGCCAGGGCCGATTTCATCCAATAGCTCGAAACCAACTGGTACGTTACCAGCCAAGGCATCCTGCAATTTTCCTTGGTCGTCCTCAACCAATCGGACTTCCAATGAGGCGGTACGACCTAATATGTCTTTCGCTTTGGCAGTATCCTGAATACCCGGCAATTGAACAACAATTCGGTCCTCACCTTGCTGCTGAATAATCGGTTCAGCCACGCCCAGCTCGTTGACTCGATTATGTAAGGTGGTGATGTTCTGCTTCACCGAATCAGTTTGTACTCGTTTCAATTCCTCAGGCTTGACAGTAGCAGTCAGCTTGATATCACCCTCTTCCTGAACCTTCACCTGCAATGTTGGCAAATCTTTTTCAATGGCAGCGCGGGCAGCACGTAACCCTTCTACGTCACGGAATTTGACTTCAATATTGTTACCAACTTTACGAATCTGGCCAAAGCGGATATTTTTATCACGCAGATCACGGCGAATATCCCCCGTATAGCGCTCCATTGCCTTTTCCATAGCAGCCTGCATATCTATTTGCAACAGAAAATGCACACCACCACGTAGGTCCAGACCTAGAAACATTGGGCGAGCGTGAATACGAGTCATCCAATCTGGCGTCTTTGACACGCTATTCAGCGCGACAATGTACGTTCCGCCTAACGATTGCTGAATGACATCACGTGCCTGCAGTTGGGTAGTATTGTCCTTGACCTTCACTTTGATGCTGGTACCGTCCAGCAAAGTGCCCTCTACGGGTACCTTGGCATCAGTCAACGCCTTTTCAACCTGCACCATGGTGGTCGAATCCAGCTTAGTAGACTGACGCTCAGGTGATATCTGAACGGCAGGTGATTCACCATAGAAATTGGGAATGGTGTAGAGCGTACCGATGATCAGTGCAATGGCAATGATCACGTACTTCCAGAGAGGATATCGGTTCATGTTATATGTGATACGAACGTGGCGTCCATTGATTCAGACGCCAACGCAACAAGTTAAATGTTCTTCAACGTGCCCTTTGGCAACACAGCAGTAATTGCTGGACGTTGCAGGGTCAGTTCGACTTTATCAGCAACTTCCACCACGACATACTGATCAGACAATTTAACAACCTTGCCTACCAAGCCACCATTAGTCGCAACTTCATCGCCTTTTTGTAGATTGGCCAGCATGTTCTGATGTTCTTTCATTTTTTTCTGCTGAGGACGGATCAGCATGAAATAAAAGAGTACAAAAATCACGACCATCGGTAATAGAGAAACGAGGTCGAAACCAGCAGGTGCAGTAGCTGGCCCATTAGCGTATGCGGTACCAATCATGTGGAAAAAACTCCGGAGGTTCCAAACAAAACCGGCATTGTAGCCGGAAGCGGTGACAAATTCGAGCAACTATTCGGCCAAGTTACTCAGTGCGAGCCCGGAGCTAAGACTATGGCTGACCATAAGGGTTCCCAAATCAATCAACGCATAACAATCAGTCGCCCGCCTCCAAGTCAGGACAACAGCATACACCAAAACGAATCACGGATTACAGGAAGTAGTAGTCAAGCCCAATTTCACGACGAACTTCAGATAACGTCTTCGCCGCTTCTTCACGCGCAATCAGAGAGTGTTTGCGTAACATTTCCAGAACTGCAGCCCGATCACTTTCTAATGCAGCACGACGATTACGAATAGGTTTCAGCATGGCTTGTAAACAATCCTCCAGTCGACGTTTGACAATACTGTCAGCCAAGCCACCATGACGATAGCGCTGCTTCAAGTCTTCAACAAATGCCACATCTTGATCAAATGCATCCAGATAAGTAAATACAACATTACCTTCCACTTGACCTGGATCTTCTACTCGCAAATGACCCGGATCTGTGAACATCTGCTTTACCGCTTTACTGATATCATCTTCCGACGCTGAGAGAACAATACCATTCCCGAGGGACTTGCTCATTTTCGCCTGTCCATCAATACCTGGTAGACGTCCCACTTTGGGCACAATCGCCTCAGATTCAACCAGCACATCACGACCTAAACTACGATTCATTCGACGAACAATCTCATTAGTCTGCTCAATCATAGGTAGTTGGTCTTCACCAACTGGCACATAACGTGCTTTGAAGGCAGCAATGTCTGCAGCTTGACTAACCGGATAGCTCAGAAAACCAGCCGGGATATCTCGTTCAAAACCACGAAGACGGATTTCTTCCTTGACCGTTGGATTCCGTTCTAAGCGTGCAACCGAAACAAGGTTCAAGAATAATACGGTTAACTCTGCAAGCTCTGGCACCTTGGATTGGATGAAGATAGTGGACTTCTCTGGATCGATACCAACAGCCAGATAGTCCATGGCCACCTCCACAACGTTTTCACGCACTTTGGCGTAATTACCCATGTTGTCGGTTAATGCCTGCATATCAGCAATCAACACGAACTGTTTATATTCCTCTTGAAAAGTAACTCGATTTTGCAACGAGCCGGCATAGTGCCCAAGATGTAAAGGACCAGTGGGGCGATCCCCAGTCAGAATGACCGGTTTTTGAGGTAGAACGAAACTATTGTCGAGGATCATGGAGCGCTCCTTTAATACTAGCCATCCGGATCAAGGGCGCCCAAAAGTGAACATGCCGCCCAATCCGGCGGCATGTTGATGATGTTCAGTAGATGCAACGAACCAACGGTGCCGCCTAAGGGAAGCGCCACCAATAGAGAGAACCCAAAAAGAAAATGACGTTGATTGATCGCATGTTATTGATAATGCCTGGGCAAACTGCTGTTCGTCAAGGCCTTAGGAGCCTACCGCTTTTAGCACTTGACGCTCCTCTTTAAACTGAACCCGGAATGCATCGAATCGACTTAAGTCAATAGCGGCACGGACATCGCGCATCAATTGCTGGTAGTAGTACAAGTTGTGAATTGTATTAAGTCTAGCACCTAGAATTTCGTTCACCCGCTGCAAATGGTGTAAATAGGCTCTGGTGAAATGCTGGCAAGTATAGCAACCACAAGTTTCATCAAGTGGCATGGTGTCCAGCTTATAACGTGCGTTACGAATCTTGATATCGCCAAACCTGGTGAACAACCAACCATTTCGAGCATTTCGAGTTGGCATCACACAATCGAACATATCGATTCCCTTAGATACCGCGTACACCAAGTCCTCTGGCGTCCCCACACCCATCAGATAACGGGGCTTATGCATGGGCAACTGGGGCACGGTGTGACTCAGGATACGCTCCATATCTTCCTTAGGCTCGCCAACCGACAAACCGCCAACTGCAAAACCATGAAAATCGATGCTACTCAGTCCAGCCAATGATTCGTCTCGTAGTTCTTCATACATCCCGCCTTGAACGATACCAAATAGTGCATTTGGATTTTCTAGCCGATCAAACTCATCACGGGAACGACGCGCCCAGCGCAAGCTTAAACGCATGGAATCCGCAGCTTCTTGCCGCGTTGCCGGATAGGGGGTGCATTCATCAAAAATCATCACCACATCGGAGTTCAGCACTCGCTGAATCCGCATCGATTCTTCTGGTGTCAGGAATAGTTTGTCGCCATTGACAGGGCTTTGGAACTTCACCCCTTGCTCAGTAATTTTGCGCAATCCCCCCAAACTGAACACCTGGAATCCACCAGAATCGGTAAGAATCGGCTTGTCCCATGCCATAAGACCATGCAAGCCCCCGTGGGCTGCAACTACATCCAATCCTGGACGCAGCCAGAGATGGAATGTATTCCCAAGCACAATTTGCGCACCTATATCGTGCAATTCATGTGGGCTCATTGCCTTAACCGAACCATAGGTCCCTACAGGCATAAATACTGGTGTCTCGATCTTACCGTGGATCAATTCCAAGGTACCGCGGCGAGCAGCACCATCCGTTTTGTGCAATGTAAATTTCATGTTGTCTTTCTTGCCGAATATACAGTTCGGCAGTGTGAACGCTGCAGATGGGGCAATCCATCGCATACACAGGCTATGGAACCCGTAGCCACCGTCAGTAATACATCAATCCGTAGTCATGGAAACCAGTTATTTTCGCATATCTTATACCGTTCGCTGCAGCGCCCCCGGTCCGTCCGAAAAGTGAACCACTCAGGCAGCATCGACCGCTTAGCCACAGGACGCTCCATGGTGCACCGCAATAATTCTTTATAGCGTGGTGATGTAATGACTCACCTACAGGAATATCCGGTTTAAATCTGAATCATGATCTAATTCAAACCATCGAAATTGACATGAGTCAGGTGACATCACACAACAGTATGATAAGAATCAAAACATTGTCACAAAGCATCCAGTACCACTTAAAACCCATTTTTTACCACAGCATAAACGAAACCTGGCATGTAACCTTCACTCGAATGACATTTGGGTTATCCCGTAGGGGATTTACGCAATATCCACACATACCGCATTGCGGCAGAATGCACAGCGTGAAATCCAGCTAGGCGCAAGCCTGCTCCTCTCTCCTAAGATTTATCGGGGTACATTTAGTACCCCGTTTTTTTTGCACTGCAAAAGTCTCACACATTAATAAAGCAGCGGGCTCAGCCGCTGCTTTCATCCATCAGCTCAAGCAAAAACCAATCAGTAGCTATAGAACATCCGCTGGATATCTTTTGTCGAGGTGGTTTTAGTCAATGCCAGCATCAACAAGACCCTGGCCTTTTGCGGGTTTAACGAGTCACTGACGACAAAGTCCAACTCATCGTCCCTAGCCTCTCCATTACGTGCCACAACACCATTACCGACTCGGGAGCTGCGCACAACTACGACCCCCTCCTTACGAGCATCAATCAGACCTGCCTTCATGGGTTCCGAAAAGCTACCGTTCCCCATGCCAGCATGAATTACACCTTTCACACCAGCTTTAACAAAGGCATCCAGCGCCACTCGATTGCTGTTTGCGTAGGCATACACAACATCCACAGCGGGCAGGCTTTCCAGGTCAGAAATATCAAACTCGGATTCGGTAGTATGCTTGCGGGAGGGCTGGCGATAAAAATATGGTCGCCCATCCTGGATGTAACCTAATGCGCCCAACTCGGGAGAACGAAACGTGTTGACCAACATAGTGCTGGCTTTGGTAACGTCACGCGCAGCACTTACTTCATCATTCAATGATACCAACACACCTTTACCAACAGCCTCCTTACTCCCAGCCAAAATCACTGCGTTGTACAAATTAAGTGGACCATCTGCACTCATAGCCGTAGCTGGCCGCATGGAGCCAACCAGCACGATCGGCTTCTTGCTTTTGACAACCAAGTTGAGGAAATATGCGGTCTCTTCCAACGTATCGGTTCCATGTGTAATGACAATACCGTCTACGTCATTCTGCTTTGCAAGCACATTGATACGCTTAGCCAGCTTCAGCCAGTGATCGTTATTCATGTTTTCGCTGCCGATTCGGAACAGTTGCTCGGCACGAACTTGCGAGATCTTCTTGATTTCAGGCACCGCATCAATCAATTGATCCACACCGATTTTACCCGCCTCATAGCCCACTGTGGCCGTGCTACTTGCAGCAGCACCGGCAATGGTACCTCCGGTCGCAACAATAATGATGTTGGGCATTGGTCTAACTGGTTCGGCCTGAACATGGATGGCGGCTGCGCAAAACAGTGCGCCCATTAATCGAGTCAGCATAGTGTTCAACATGGGATTCCTCTTAGTAACGCCGCGAAAATGGCAAAACATGCGACAAGACAGATGGTCTTACCTGAGGCTACTGGCGGGGTAGTGTGGATATCTCGTAAGGGATACGCACAATAGTCAAATCAACTACATTGCTGACAGGCGTAATTTATTTACTGATAAACGGAAGAAAAACGAAGTTCTTAATCTGAGTTTACTCAATACCCTTTGTCATACAACGCAGCATCAAGTAATTGGTACCGACGATTTTTATTCGTGACATGCCAAAGGGCGAGCCAAGCGGACAATATGTCCACCATCAGGTAGACGCTCCAGCATTGTCAGACGCATGGGCAAGCCACTATCCTGATCTCCCACCCAAACGTTGCCCTGATAGCCCGCGCCAGTATCAACAAAACAATGGGAATAAATTGTTACAGGATGCGGCACTGGGTTATGCCCACAGTAGGTCAATGACAGCCCTGGATAGAAATCAGGTTCAGCATCGGACAGGGCAGCCAATCCTGCCTCGTAAGCCAACACCCTTGCCCAAGTCAACGTTTCGATCACTGGACTATCGTCTGGCCAAGCTTGATTATCAATATCGGTATCAGTCCACAACATGACAGGATCAGGACAAGCCAGCAAATGTGCGTGGACCATGTTGAATCGCCTGGACGAATTTTGACCTACCACAATAATATGTGGTAGGTCCATGACTGCACCTGATAATGACCATAACTCGTCGTCCATGGCATCAATCAGCTCATCGGCCCAAGTCCCACCATTGACCCGATGAAACATACGTCGCGTACCATCCGGATCTGCCATTGCATCCAACAGCAACCGCTCATGGTTACCCTGTACAGTATGTAACCAAGGCTGGCGCAGCAGCCGCAAGCAATCCAGCGAACGCGCGCCACGATCTACTAGATCCCCCGTAGCAAACAATCGATCGACAGCTGGATCGAAATTGACACGTTCCAACATGGTAATCAAGTCATCCAGGCAGCCATGAACATCTCCGACGATAAAATCGCGCCCTTTGATGTTTTCCGGCAAGTAGGAGACCTTGGGAATCATGGCTGAGGCTGCCTGTCGATCAGCATTGCATCACCATAACTGAAAAAGCGATAACGTGCCCCAACTGCATGTTGATAGGCATGTTTTACATACTCATAGCCGGCAAAAGCGCTGACCAGCATCAGCAAGGTGGATTTTGGCAAATGAAAATTGGTCAGCAGGCGATCAACCGTTTTGAAATAATATCCTGGCGTGATGAAAATGTCTGTCTCACCCTGGCCACCTTGTAGACTACCTTGCTGTGACGCAGCTTCCAATGCACGCAAACTTGTTGTACCCACTGCAGTGATTCGCCGCCCCTCCTGCTTTGCCTGCTCTACTATGGCCGCGGTAGCGGTTGGCACGTCATACCATTCCCGATGCATTTTATGCTCAGCAATATTGTCTACACGTACCGGTTGAAAAGTACCAGCACCAACATGCAAAGTCACCTCCGCCAGTATCACGTCCATTTTCCGCAGCAAACTCAACATCGCTTCGTCAAAATGCAAACCTGCTGTAGGCGCTGCAACCGCTCCTGGTGCCTGGGCAAAGATTGTCTGATAGCGGGTTTCATCCTCGCTATCAGGATGATGCCCAATATACGGAGGAAGTGGTAAACGCCCAGATTGCTCCAGAATCGAAAACACATTATCCTCATCCAGAAAACGCAGATGGAACAATTCGTTACAGCGACCAACCATCTCGACACGCCATCGGTCAGCCAACACCAAATAGGCACCAGGCCTGGGAGAGCGACTGGCGCGAATATGTGCCAGCACTTCATGCTCACTCAAGATCCGCTCGACCAACACTTCGACTTGTCCACCGCTTTCCTTTTGACCAAACAAACGTGCCTTGATGACCTTCGTATTGTTGAACACCAACACATCACCCGCACGCAACAACATCGGCAAATCAGCAAATCGCTTATCTTCCAAGCTACCGTTTGTTCCATTTAGCGTTAGCAGCCGACTACCAGCACGTTCGTCAGCTGGATGTTGGGCTATCAATTCATCAGGCAAGTAGTAATCGAAATCTTCAGTTCGCATTGCAAGACCAACACATCAATTTTTCGAATCAAATCGGATAACAGCCACTTAGGCCGATATTCTGGAATTTCATATGCATTTTCCACCACTTAAACACGCCATACAGCCACTCGGCACGAAAAATGCAGTGGCGAAGTATAACTTATGACTCGATTAATGTGGAAAAGTGCTTGCCATCGTCGACTCATTGATACATAATCCGCCGCCTAACTTGATTGCAAGTCAGTTAACCACCTGCCCAGGTGGCGAAATAGGTAGACGCAGCAGACTCAAAATCTGCCGGTGGCAACACCATGCCGGTTCGATTCCGGCCCTGGGCACCAAATCTAAAACATCAAGCCCGCTCTAGCGGGCTTTTTGTTTGCCTGCGCATCCCCCACAAAATGTTTATATTGAAGTCATCTTCTTGATTGCGGATGACGCGTGTCCATGGTTTTCTCCCCAGTCCTAGTAGCCACCAATACCTGGCTTGGAACCATGTACAATCAACCAACAGCCATGGAACAGGCTAGATGCTGTTTCATGACCGGATAAGACGGATAACCCGTCATGCACGACCTTTCACCTTCCGCTACCACTAGTTCCCCTCCTGGCTTACCCGAAGGGTTAGTCTCCACGCAGTTACTAGATAAACTGTTTACAGGAATAGTGATCATCAGCCCTCACGGCATACTTTGTTATTGCAATGGCACTGCAGCCACCCTGTTACAGGACAATGAAGCTGAACTTATCGGCCAGAACACCCAGAAAGACTGGCAATGGCAGACATTCTCTGGTATGTCACTAGCAACAGCAGACACCCCCCTTGCTTCAACACTTGCAGGACAACAAAACTACCCAGCCAAGCATATCCAACTGTCTCTTGGCCAAAAGTCTCCCATAAGTCTGCAAGTTGCAAGCCACAGATTATCAACAGAAAATGGAGAAATCTGGGCCTTGTTGGAGCTCAGCGCCCCCACCTCCCAACAGATATCTGCGGATGGAAATGAAACATTTCGCGCTATTCTTGACGAAGCCACAACTATCGCTGTTCAGGGCTACGATGCGCAACGCCGTGTTACCTATTGGAACAAAGCAAGCGAGACCTTTTTTGGGTTTACAACAGCAGAAGCACTTGGGCACACCATTGAGTCGCTGGTGTTGGACCCCACAGACCATACCGCCTTTGTTGATGAGTTCGAGCAGATTCTGAATGGCCGGATTCAGCCCAAGCCTCGCGAATATTTGGCCCAACGCAAGGATGGCAGCCGAATTGAAGTATATTCAACACAAGTACCGATCACACTTTCAGACGGCCGTCACGAGCTTTACTGTATCGACATCGATCTATCGGAGATCAAGGAGTTGGAGCGAGAGCTGGGCTATTACTACACCCGCTTACGTGCACTCTCAGATGCTTCGACATTCGGCATTCTCGGCATCGACCCTGAAGGTTACATCAATTACGCCAATGTCAACCTGCAGCGCATTACTAACCGAACAGCCGGGGAGCTCTTGAATCGGTTATGGTACGCAGACCTGCTGATTGATGATTCCCCGCTTGCCATTGAAGCGTGGGAAAATGCTATTAACAAACAACAACCCACATCCATTGAAGCTCGCTACCCCACTGCAGAAGGCCAGTTGCGCTGGCTGCGCTACAGCTTGGCCCCTTTGCCGCTAGGTGACGGCAGGACAAGCATTGTCGCCAATGTAGAGGATATCAGCGACCGTAAGCAGATGGAGCAGGCCCTGCTGGAAAGCGTAGAAAAGTTTGAAACCACCTTCCGCTTGTTACCCGACTTGGTTGTCCTCACCGATTTAGCAAGTGGCAACATACTGGATATCAATGATCAGGTTCTCTCGCTAACAGGCTATCAGCGGAACGAAGTGCTTCATGAGGCAGGTTCCTCCCTCACATTATGGATTGATACGGATATTCACCAAACCCTGGTGGCAGAATTGAACAGACTCCACGAGGTCCGTCTGCGAGTGATCCCTTTGAGACGGAAGGATGGCACCATCCGACAGGTTGAGTATTCAGCATCGACCAGCAAGATTGCCAGCCATGTCGTGATGATTTCGGTTCTGCGGGATATCACAGACAATTTGATGCTTGCGTCGCAGCTTCACGAAAGCCGTACGCGGTTTGAAGCCGTATTTGACCTGATCCCGGAATTGTTGGTTTTTACAGATCTGAATACCGGTGAAGTGCTCAACGTCAATCGGCATGGTGAAGCTTTGCTTGGTTATTCTGTAATAGAAATGGTGGGCAAATCAGCACTTGATCTAGGTATTTGGGTCAACCCAGAGCAGCGTCAGCTCATGCTAATGCAGCTACAACAAGGTCAATCCGTTCAGTCCATGGAGGCAGAGTTTCGCCACCGCAATGGACACACCGTATGGGTAGAGCTCTCCGCAGCTGCATTTGAACAATGTGGCCGCATGATGATGTTGGCTGCCGTGCGGGACGTGACTGAGCGGCACCATCTGCAGACTGCCATGCAACATCTGAATACGGAATTGGAGCAGCGTGTCGAATCACGCACCATTGAGTTGAAAAATGCGCTGACAACTCTACACAACGCGCAAGATGAGTTGATACACCGAGAAAAACTCGCCACTTTAGGCTCACTGGTCGCCGGCATTTCGCACGAGCTGAATACGCCAATTGGCAATGCCGTAACAGTTGCCAGCCTGCTGGAAGCGCGTGCCAAAGAAATGGCCAATACCCTGCAGACCGGCTCCCTTCGCCGGTCTGAATTTGAATCCTATATTTCAGCAACCTATGATGCCGTCACCCTGCTCTTACGCAATCTGGGCAATGCGCGTGATCTGATTACAAGTTTCAAGCAAGTTGCAGTAGATCAGACCAGTGAAAAACGGCGCCCCTTTGATCTTAAATCGGTACTTGAAGAAGTCCTGGCAACGTTGGCGCCACGCTTCAAGCATCTACCCTACCGTCTTTCACTGGATCTGACCCCCAACATAGCCATGGACAGTTTTCCCGGTCCATTGGGGCAGGTACTGACCAATCTTGTGAACAACGCCTTGTTACACGCGTTCGAGGAACGTACAACGGGCACGGTATACGTAATTGCGCGACAACGCGATTCCATGCATGCTACGCTGATAGTGCGTGACAACGGCATTGGCATTCCGCCTGAAAATATGAACAAAATCTGGGATCCATTTTTCACAACCAAGCTCGGTAGCGGGGGCAGTGGCCTCGGCCTGAATATCGTATACAACATCGTGACCCATGTTCTTGGTGGCCAGATTAAAGTGGAAAGCCAGCCAAGAACGGGCACATGCTTCACATTGACCCTGCCCTTATCAGCTCCTCTGAAAAGCGAATCAGGAGGTGCGGCATGAGTCATGATGATGAACTGTTGCACTTTGCCGATGAACACGAAACACCCGAGCAGGTACCACCGGACGGGCAGCACTGGCTGGTATTGATTGTCGATGATGACAAAGAAGTTCATCACGTGACGACGTTCGCTCTGCGTGAAGCCATCATCCATCATCGCCGCCTCTCCTTCCTGCACGCCTATTCTGCGGCAGAAGCCGAACGCATTCTGACGGAGCGACACGACATTGCCGTTGTTCTGCTAGACGTCGTCATGGAACGGGAAAATGCAGGACTGGAACTAGTCAAAACCATTCGCGAGCAGCTTGGTCTGCATGAAGTCCGGATCGTATTGCGAACTGGTCAGCCTGGCTACGCACCAGAGCTTTCAGCCATTCGCGATTATGATATCAACGACTACAAGACCAAATCTGAGCTGACGCTGACCCGCCTGCTCACCACAATGACCACAGCCCTACGATCATATGAGCAACTGCGTACCATTGCATCCGGCCAACGGGGCTTGGACATGATTGTGCACGCCGCCCCAGACCTGTTCGCACGACGCACCATGGATAGCTTTGCAGAAGGTGTCGTCAATCAACTATCAGCTCTACTGGAAGAACCTCCTCAAGGATTGGTTTGCGTACAACAGCACGCTGAAGGCGAGACCATTATCAGCGCCACTGGTCCGCAGGCCGCCTGGATTGGCCAACCGCTTGAATCGTTGCCGCAGGCGGATGTTCGCCACCTTGTCGGCAAGTGCCTGGAAGAGCAAGCTCATGTGCATGATCACCATGCCATTGCGCTTTATTTTTGCTCCCGCGCCAATGATCGCATGGTGGTCTACCTGCCTATTCACAAGCAACTGGCGCAAATCGATCTGAAATTACTGGAAGTGTTCTGCACCAATATTGCCGTCGGCTTTGAAAGTGTAGAGCTGTTTCAACGCTTACATGACTTTGCCTTCTCTGATCTGCTGTGCGAAATTCCCAACCGCGCCGGTCTGGTGCAAATGATTGACGAACAACGTCAACGTGGTTTACTGGATGGTCAATTGATCGCATTAGTCGACATCGATCACTTCTCAGAAATCAATGATGCGCTAGGCCACGAAAATGGGGACCGCCTGCTACGCGCCATTGCTGAGCGTCTTCGTACCGCCCTACCTGCCAATAGCAAACTGGCTCGAATCAATGCAGATACCTTCGGTATTTTTGGGCCAGAGAACGAACTGAAACCAGAAGCCCTGATGGCATTGTTTGATCCCCCTTTTGAAGTTGGCGAATACAACCTTCGAGTAGGCGGTACCATCGGCTTGGTCAGACTGGATGTTACCGATGGCAGCGGCCTTACCGCGTTGAAGTGCGCCAATATTGCACTAAATCGCGCCAAAAATGATCAACGCGGTCGCTTTTGTTATTACACCCAGGAGATGGAACAACACACACGACAGCGGCTCACTTTGCTACATGATCTGCGTGCCGCCATTGATGCAAGATTGTTACAGCTTTTCTATCAACCACAAATCAATCTGGCCGATGGACGGCCTGTTGGAGCAGAAGCACTCATTCGCTGGCCCGTCCAAGGCGGATTCATTCCGCCTGATCAGTTCATTGGGTTGGCAGAATACTCTGGCCTGATCATTGAACTGGGTGAATGGGTGATGCGTGTGGCCTGCCAGCAGGCGCAGCAATGGTCAGAACTCGGCTTTACGTGGATGCGGATCGCAGTCAATGTCTCTGTGGTTCAGTTTCGCAGCCCGGATTTTGTCAGTACCGTTGCCAAAGTACTTCAGGAAACCGGCATTGAACCAGCTCGATTGGAACTGGAAATTACCGAATCCGTCGCCATGCAAAGTGCTACTGACATGGAATCCATTCTGAAACAGCTGAAATCACTGGGTGTCACCATGGCAATCGACGATTTCGGCACGGGTTTTTCGTCACTCTCATACCTGCAGCGCTTGCCAGTAGATCGACTAAAAATCGACCGGGCATTTGTTAAGGAGATGGGCAATCATTCCGGACGCAGCAGTATTGCCGACATGATTGTGCGTCTGGGACATGAATTGGGTATGACGGTAATTGCCGAGGGCGTGGAGACTCACCAGCATGTGAACGCCCTGAGGCAGATGGGCTGCCAGGAAGCCCAAGGCTTTTTCTACAGTAAACCACTGCCTGCAGCAGAGTTTCTGTCCTGGCTAACGCCATTCAAATCGTGAAAAGACGAACTACTGGATAACTCGTTTATTTCCGCTGCATCCAGAACAGGAACTTACCTTGCTCCTCGCTACTTTGCAGGAGCTGATTCCCGGTTTGACGAGCAAAGGCTTCGAAATCCTTTGGAGTGGCTGGATCAGTCGCAACCACTTTCAAAACCTGACCAGATGTCATATCAGCCAAGGCTTTCTTGGTTCGCAAGATAGGCAATGGACAGTTAAGTCCAGACAGGTCAATTTCCTTATCGACGAGCATCGGAAAAATCCTTCATTGGTATGAACCGTTTCAATCCATCGGGTAAAGACAAACACAACCTTTAAGACCGACCTACGCAAGTTGGATTACTTGCAATCACCCATGCGCTTGCCGCTGTAGGTCTGCACCAAGTTCTTTTTATAAGTATTGGAATCAAGTACAGACTTAGTACTTCCAGTAATCGATGTTGCCGCCAATTGAACACTGCCTTCGGCCGTCACTTTGGGATAGCCGAAACAGTTCATGTTATAGGTGATCTTGCCTGCAACATCCTTTCGATTGACAATTTCGCAGCCATCAGGCATGGCGCCAGGCACCATGGGTACAATCTTCAACAAGTTATCGACATCAACAGTAGCAATACACCTGTTCAGCTTCAATGGATGCTGCGCGGGTGGCAGGCCCTCCATCTCATTCTTAATAGTGAATTCCCATTGTCCGGGTTGTACCCCCGCAGCCGTTACTGCCGAGGAAAATCCCAGAAGACACCACATCACACCTTTGAACATCACTTCGCCTTTCCGGTTACCGGGGAAACAACGATCAGATTGTCCCGGTGAATCAGCTCGGGTTCATCCACATAGCCGAGCACACTTTCAATTTGTTTGCTGGGTATCCGCATAATTCGGCGCGCTTCATCAGCAGAATAGTTGACAAGCCCTCGCGCCACTTCCTGCCCTTCAAACGTCATGCAACTAACCATTTCACCGCGAAGGAATTCGCCTTGCACATCAACTACCCCGACAGGCAACAGACTGAACCCATCTTTACGCAATGCTTGTACCGCACCATCATCCAGCACCAAACAGCCAGCCACTTGCAAGTGATCAGCAATCCATTGCTTGCGGGCTGCCAATGGAGTGGTTCGCGAAATCAGCTGCGTTCCAATCACCTCTCCCTGAGCAAGCCGTGACAATACGTGGCCCTCCCGCCCGGAAGCAATGACAGTATGCGCACCACTACGGGCCGCACGTTTCGCAGCCAGTATTTTTGTCAACATGCCGCCAGTACCAACATTACTGCCTGCACCACCTGCCATTTCTTCAAGATCAGGATGGCCCGCTTCGGCCTCGTTCACAAAGCGGGCATCTGGATACTTACGTGGATCAGCCGTATATAAACCTTGTTGATCGGTCAGAATGATCAATGCGTCAGCATCAATCAAGTTGGTGACCAATGCACCCAAAGTGTCATTGTCGCCAAATTTGATCTCAGCAGTAACAACCGTGTCGTTTTCGTTGATAATGGGGATAACACCCATACCCAGCAAGGTCAGCAGAGTAGAACGGGCATTCAGGTATCGGGTTCGATCCGACAGATCTTCATGTGTAAGTAGGATTTGTGCAGTACGCAGGCCATGCTCACGGAAACAGGTTTCATAGGCTTGCACCAAGCCCATTTGCCCAACAGCAGCAGCAGCCTGCAACTCATGCAGTGCTTTCGGACGACTTCGCCAACCCAGGCGTTGCATGCCTTCGGCAATGGCCCCGCTGGAAACCAGCACCACGGCCTTGCCAGCACGATTCAGCGCCGCGATCTCTGCAGCCCAGCGCTGTAACGCAACATGATCCAAACCCCGACCATCGTTGGTGACCAGACTGCTGCCTACTTTGACAACCAGCCGATGTGCGTCGGCGATGACGGAACGGAGCATGGTGAATTTTCACGAGCGTGTCGAACAGGCTCGCTATTATAGGCCCACCCTTGACGATGGGAAAGCCACTACCGTAGCGCGGTACGCAAGAGTCATTGTCCACTGAGGAAAAAACAGGGCCGATCGATACCGATCTCATCGGCCCTGCCAGGGCAATAAACCCCGGTTATCCAGCAGCATAGAACTGATATGAATCAACGTACCAAGCGTACACCTGCATCAAATACGGTTGCTGACCCACCGGCAACACGCGGCTGCATTGGAGTAACAGTCGTCGGAGCGGTCGGGCGGCTCTCTCGAATCGGGCGATCCGGCATCGACAGCAGACGATTACGATCACGCACCAGCAACTGAGTCGACTCACCAGCTTGCGCCATCAACTGTACGATCTTGAATGCCCAAGCAGGCAGTTGCGGATTGATACGGTAATACATCCATACACCATCCCGGCGAACGGCCAACAGCTTGGATTGACGCATCTTGGCCAAGTGGCGTGACACCTTGGGCTGTGCGCAATCAACTGCATGGCACAGTTCGCAAACGGAAAGTTCGTCTTCGGTCAACAACAGTGACAGCATGCGGCGGCGTGTCTCATCGGACAAAACGTTGAAGAAATCGATATCGGTAATCATGTTGGTACGGTCCTCGCTGGCTGGTTTAACACACTACTTTGTTTAATTATCAAATCGAGACAACCAATGCTCCGTCGTCATCGAAGTACGGCAACCTGGGCGGTTGTGATACATCAATCTTTCGCGTTAGCCGCCCGGTTGAATCAAACTGGATCAGCTCTCGCGTTTCCAGCTTGTAACTCAGGTTGCATGGGTCTTCCCATGCGGCCTCCAGCTGTTGTGTCGAGCTAGCCCAGAATGCTGGACACCAGATGGCATCACTGGCTTTCAATGTGGCACGATCACCACAAACATCCTGCATTTTCTGTGAAGGCAGCGCGTCGTAGAGGCGCACATTCAACTGGAACCGCGACATTTGCGCCCATCGTTTGAGCGCAGACAGACCAAGCAGCAGTTCCAGATGAATCTGCTCCGCCGCTGCACGAGGATGTTTCGTTACAGCGTAAAGATAACGTTTCAACTGCTCACAATAAGGGTTCATCAACAGAACACGTAATTCGCGAAAGGTTGACTCACTCGTCAACGGGAAATCCGATAACTCGGCTCCCGTTCCACCTACAAAATACATGACAGCGTGTCGACTTGGCTGATGCCACAGGCTTTGTCGCTGTTTTGCACGATCCCTTTGGACCTGTGCCGGAAAATGTTCAGAACGCAACATCCGGTTAAAGTCTGCCAAATCGCGCACCTCGTTTTTATCTGCTGTTATTCAGGCCCGCAGCCAACAACACTCAATAATTCAATTACTTCTTAGTCCAACTATCGCCGTTGCCAACCACCACAAAATCACCGCTATGGGTTTGGGGCGTCTCAACGGCGATCTCTTTTCCCGGCTTCACCGTTTTTTCCAAGGCAACCACTGCCGTTTTTCTGGACTTCTCATCTACTACACCAGACAACTGCGGCGCCACGGCAGGCTGTGCTACCTCTATTGGATGCACCGGAGCGACATTGTCCGCTTGCTCCGCCAATCGCACTGACTCAGGCTTGTACTCGACTGCCTCATAGGCAGACAGCAGATTCAACCCGATCATTGCCATACCGGCGGTTAGGCTGACTGCATAAAGTGTGGTGTCAAATCGTTTCATGTTTCGCCTTTTCAGGCCGGTGAAATCAGCACCGGCAATCCTGTATAAGCACATTCCATGCCAAAAACGAAAATTCACGCAATATCAATTACATATAAAATAAATCTAATTTACCAAAACAAAAGACTGTCGCCGTTTAGCGACAGCCTTTTTTCGTAAAAAAATAAATCAATTAAAAACAACATATTACAGTGTCGCCAATCGACGACAAATTTGATTCATTTGTCATCTTTAAACGACGCAGGATCCAGCTCGTGACGCTCAAGTAATTTATAAAACTCAGTCCGGTTACGTTTTGCCAATTTTGCTGCCTGCGACACGCTGCCATTGGTAATCTTCAGCAGTTGTATAAGGTAATCTCGCTCGAACCCTCGACGGGCCTCTTCAAACGAAGTGATCCCTTCCCCCTGGCGAGCCAGCACCATTTCCACAGCAGCACCAGACACCACTGATGTGGTACAAAGCGCTACTACCTGCTCAATTACATTCTGCAACTGACGAACATTGCCAGGCCAGGTACTGGTAACCAAATGTTCAATCGCTTCTGGTGAAAAACTGTTGATCTCCTTGCGATAACGAGGTGCCAGCATCTGCAGAAAATGCATGGCAAGCAATGGAATATCCTCACGTCGCTTATCCAGTGACGGCAAACTCAATGACACCACGTTAAGCCGGTAATACAGATCCTCCCGGAACACCGCATCGCGAATAGCTGCCAGCAGATCCCGATGTGTGGCAGAAATGACCCGCACATCGATATCCACCAACTTGACCGCTCCAACAGGACGAACCTGCCGATCTTGCAACACCCTCAATAACTTGACCTGCAGACTCAATGGCATATCACCGATTTCATCCAGCAACAGGGTGCCACCATTTGCAGCCTGAAACAGTCCAGTATGGTCACGTTGCGCACCTGTGAACGCCCCCTTCACATGACCAAACAGCTCAGACTCAAGCAGATGCTCCGGAATGGCACCACAGTTGATGGCGATAAATGGCTTGTCATGACGATGGCTAGCGGCATGAATCGCACGGGCCAATACCTCCTTACCTGTACCACTCTCGCCCTGGATTAGTATGCTGGCATCACCCTGCGCAACCAAAGCCGCCTTGGTCAGCACTTCTTGCATCTGCGGATTGCGGGTTTGAATTGCATCACCAAAAGGCGTGGCATGCAGCCCTTCCACAACCGGGGCTGATGTACGAAGCGCCTGGGCCACCTCATCGAGCAAGACCTTGCCATCCACCGGTTTTGCCAAGTAACCAAACACCCCGCGGCGGGTCGCGGCCACGGCGTCAGGAATGCTGCCATGCGCAGTCATGATGATGACCGGTAGGCCAGGATGTGTACGATGCACAACATCAAACAATGCCAGGCCATCCATACCTGCCATCCTCAGATCGGTGACAATCAGTGACGGTCTAGTTTGTGCAAGTGTCACCAGCGCCTCCTCCGCGCTGCTCGCTGCAATCACGTCATGACCAGCACTGGTCAAACGAAGATTGAGCAAGCGCAATAAGTCAGCATCGTCGTCAACTATCAGAATACGTGTCCCAGGCATCTATTCAGCTCTTTCTTCCAGCCTTGCGGAGCTGCAGCTCCAAGGTTTTCAGGGCTTCCAGCTTGGTCTGCAGATCATTGGCCCGCAGGGCTTGCTGTTCAGCTCTCTCCTGTGCCGTTTCGGCCTTACGTTGCTCTTCCTTGATCCGAATGGCCGCTTGCTCTGCACCGTCTTCCAGACGCTTCATTTCACCGGCCATTACCGCGAGCAAATTGACCAATGGACGCCTTACATCATCACCACGACCTTCACGTTGTGCGAGATCCAGCAACATCATGGCACGCTCCAATTCCTTGGCACGTGCACCGGGCTGCAAATACAGCATGGCCAGCTGAATACGCCGCTGATCGTTACGATCTCTGACGTAAGCAACACGTACCGCCTCCAATTCCCGTGCCAGTTCCGCAGAAGGTAATTTACGAACCCGCTCCCAATATTGCAGCAACTCATCCAGATCATTACGTGGTACAACCGCTGCGGCTTTAGCATCGGTTTCAACCTTGATGGGCCTGTTTGCATCCCCCCGCTCTGACTTGCCAGTCAGAACATGACAACCGGTCAGCCACAACGTAGCCAGCAATGCAATCGTGCAGTGCTTTGTCATAGTGCTTCATCAGTCCAATATGAAATAGGCAAGCGCACACGAAAATGCGCACCCTGTTCGCGATCACAGACTTCAATCGAACCGGCCAATGCCCGCACGAATTCAGCCACAATAGCCAACCCCAAGCCTGAGCCGGGTACAGGTCCTTGCTCAGGGGCTGCCCGATGATAAAAACGCTCAAAGATCTTCGTCCGCTCACTGCGTGGGATGCCAGGCCCTTCGTCAATCACATCCACCCACAACTGATCATCATGTTGCGCCAAGCCAAGTTGAATCGCAGACTGCGGCGGTGCATGTTTGATGGCATTGGATAGCAGATTATCGATGATCACCCTCAGCTTCTCCGCATCCGTTTCGGTGACGGCACGCGGGCAAACCAACTGAATGTCGATGGACTTGTTCAGTGCCTGCATTTGCAAGCCACTCATAACCTTGCGCACCAATTGTTTGAGTGGCACCAGCTCCAACTTGACTTGGCGTGCTTGCGACTGCACGGCACCGTATTGCAACAGCTCCTCAATCTGACGTTGCAAGCGGATGGCATTCTGTCGAAGAATACCAGCGACCTCTTTCTGGGTTGGTGTTAGTGCACCCAATGAGCCATCAGACAGTAGATCCGCCCCCTCGCGCAAAGCGGAGAGTGGTGTTTTCAAATCATGTGACACCTGCTGTAAAAAGCGGGTTTTCTGCTCTTCCACTTCTCTCAACTGTTCACGCAACCAGTCCAATCGTTGCCCTAAGCGGCGCAGATCCTGTGGCCCATCCACCTCAATCGGTGTACGCAGATCCCCCCGCCCCAATTGGGCAATCGCGGCCTCAATGCCACGTACAGGCCGCGCCAGCATCATTGCAAATACAATGATCAGGCCCAGTGCAACCGGCATCATCATCCATAGTTGCTTTAGCACGATGTTGCGAGAATGTGCCGCCATATCACTCATCGACTCCACTTCCCGCTCAATGAGTGCATCGCTCTCCTTCAATACGATGCTCATTGCCTGCCCAAGTTCCTCATATCGATCCAGCGCTGCCACCAGCCGATCGATTGATGCTGCGTGGACATTGACCTCGGTATCGATCTGAGCCTCCAACTGGCCCAGATTCTGCAAGTAGTGGCGATATCGCTGACGAAGAGCCAGTTGCTTGAGCGATGCCATGGTCTTACCAAAATCGGCATGTGCACTACGATAGGCATCCAGAAAGTCTGCATCGCCCAAAATAGCGTATTGCCTGATATTCCGCTCCATCCGGTCCGTCTCGTCCGCAAGTTCGCGGGCTCCCTGTGCGAAGCGAGTGGCTTGTATTACTGCCCGCTGACTTTGCTTGGAAAGCTTGTCGATAGACAACGCACTGGTGATCAAGGCAAGGGCCAGCGGCAATCCCACCAGCGTAAAACCGATGACAACCAGCATGAGAAACGACTTGGGATAACGGACCTGCATGCTCTTGTCGAATTTGATGTTAGCCAAACATCATATGGCAACTTGATTGAAAGCTACAATGGCTTCATTAAATTAAAGAAAAACGGACTGATTCATGCGCTTTGAAATACCCCTACAAAACAAAGACAATTAAACTTATTTATCAGAGGGTTAAATACGCGTATAATCGCGCCCCTCCTCTTCAAAGCCGAAATCATGTTGAAAGCTCCTGAACTTTTGTTACCTGCCGGTACGCTCGACAAAATGCGTGCGGCGTTCGATTACGGTGCCGACGCAGTCTACGCTGGCCAGCCGCGCTACAGCCTGCGGGCGCGCAATAACGAGTTCAAGCTGGAACAGTTGCAACAAGGCATCGAGGAAGCACATGCGCGCAGCAAGTTATTCTTTGTTGCCAGCAACATTCTGCCGCACAATGCCAAGGTGAAAACCTATCTGGCGGACATGGAGCCGGTCATCCAGATGAAGCCAGATGCCTTGATCATGGCCGATCCAGGCCTGATTGCCATGGTAAGGGAGAAATGGCCGGAAGTACCCGTCCATTTGTCGGTTCAGGCCAGCACCACCAATTATGCGGCAGTCAAATTTTGGAAAAGTCTGGGATTGACCCGCATCATCCTGTCCCGTGAACTGAGCTTGGACGAAGTTGAGGAAATCCGTCAGGAATGCCCGGACATGGAACTGGAAGTATTCGTGCACGGTGCACTTTGTATCGCCTATTCCGGCCGCTGTCTGCTATCCGGCTACTTCAACCACCGTGACCCGAACCAAGGTACCTGCACCAACTCCTGCCGCTGGGACTACAAAGTCCACAATGCCGAAGAAACCGATGGTGGTGACTATGAAGTCATCAAGTTCGACTTCAACAAGGCATTAGAGCAAGCCAACCAGAGCTTCTCTTCAATGGGCAACCAGCAGCGCCATCCACTAGCAGATCGTGTCTATTTGATTGAAGAAGGCAACCGACCCGGTGAAATGATGCCGGTGATGGAAGACGAGCACGGCACCTACATCATGAACTCGAAGGATCTACGTGCTGTAGAACACATCGAGCGCCTGGTGAAAATGGGCGTGGATTCATTGAAGATTGAAGGCCGTACCAAGTCGCTGTATTACGTCGCCCGTACCGCGCAGGTTTACCGCCAGGCCATTGACGATGCCGTGGCAGGCCGCCCGTTCAACCCGGCATTGTTGGCCGATCTTGAAAGCCTGGCGAATCGTGGCTACACCGATGGCTTCTATGTCCGTCATCACACTCAGGAATACCAAAATTACATCAACGGCCACTCACAGGCGCATCGCAGCCAGTATGTGGGCGATATCATCGGAGTGGACCCGGAAACTGGCTGGGCAGAGATTGCGGTGAAGAATCGATTCCAGATTGGCGACAAGCTGGAAGTCATCCATCCGTCTGGCAATCGCACCATTGAGCTGAAAGAAATGAAGACCAAGGAAGGTCTGGCGTTGAACGTGGCCAGCGGTAACGGTTATATCGTTTATGCACCGCTGGGCGAGAACGTGGAGAAAGCGCTGCTGGCGCGCTTCATGTAATACCTTGGCAGCCAGTCTCCATTCCCGGTTGGCGGCGGCGACTACAGGCAGACAAAAAAAAGCCCGTCTTGCGACGGGCTTTTTTTCATCCGGTTCAATCTGCGATTAAGCAGCTTGAATATTCGATGCTTGTTTACCCTTCGGGCCTTGAGTGATTTCGAACGAAACCTTTTGGCCTTCCTTCAGGGTTTTGAAGCCTGGCATATTAATAGCCGAGAAATGGGCAAACAGGTCTTCACCACCACCATCAGGAGTGATAAAGCCAAAACCTTTAGCATCATTGAACCACTTAACAACACCAGTCGCCATTGCGATCTCCTAAAATTACAAAGTTCTACAACATATTACGGTTTCAGTTTCAAGACCGCAAACGGCTTAACCAGTGATGCAGAAAGCTTGAATCCAAATACCAAGGCGCATTTGTACGCTTGTGATACACCGTCGTCAAGCTATTTCTGGTAGCCGTATTTATCTAACACTGTTCACTTTTAACAACTGTCTTAAATCATTCTCAAAGACAGCCGCACCAGCACCATAATTTACGAAAACACGAATATTACCTTCACGATCAAACAAGTAAGTCCCAGCGCTGTGATCCATGGTATATCCCCCTCCTTCGGTGGGCGATTTCTGCGCCACGATCTTGAATGCACGCGTCACTTCGGTAAGCTGTGCTGGCGTGCCATACAGACCGATAAATGACGAATGAAAGGCCGGAACATATTGTTTAAGCACTTCGGGCGTATCTCGCTCAGGATCTACTGTCACGAACAGCACTTGTATGTCTTTAGCAGCTGCGCCCAATTTTGTCATGACTTTTTTCAGCTCGATCATGGTGGTAGGGCATACATCCGGGCAATGGGTATAGCCAAAAAACATTACCACTATCTTGCCACGATAATCGCTAAGCCTCCGTGGCTGGCCATGGTGATCTGTCAGCTGAAAATCACCACCAATGGTCGACCCAGTCACATCTGTAGCTTGAAAGGCTAGCTTAGGTGCTTCTGGAGCACGTTCGCAGCCCAGCAATAGGCTCGCAGCCAATGCTACCACCGACAGCTTCAACACCACACGACGACGACCAAGCAAGCCAGTCTTAAAACGATTTACTACAGGTAACATAAATTATGACCAGTTAAGTGGCAGATAATGATCCACCATCAGCGCGCTGAATAGCACACTCAAATAAAGAATCGAATAGCGGAAAGCGCTGCGGGCCAGCGTATCGCTATAGTTCACCAAAATGCGCCAAGCGTATATCAGATAGATCAAGTCCAACACCAGAGCCGTGATCAGATAGATGGCGTGGCTCATGCCTGTGGCTACCGGCAGCATGGTCACTGCGGTCAAAATAATGGTGTAAAGCAACACCTGCAGGCGAGTGTATTCATCACCATGTGTCACTGGCAACATTGGCAGGCCTGCACGAGCGTATTCCTGCTTGCGATACAGTGCCAGCGACCAGAAATGGGGGGGAGTCCAAGCAAAAATGATCAGAAACAGCAACAACGCATCATGTGAGATGTTACCCGTCATGGCCGCCCATCCCAACACGGGAGGCATAGCACCTGATGCCCCGCCAATCACGATATTTTGTGGAGTTGCCGGCTTCAGCAATACCGTATAAATGATAGCGTAACCGACAAAAGTCCCCAATGTCAGCCACATGGTCAATGGATTGACCAGCACATAAAGCAGCCATAGCCCGGTCCCGCCCAACAATCCGGCAAACAGCAAGGTCTGGCTGTTTGTGATTTGCCCGCGTGGTAATGGTCTGGCACGGGTACGTGCCATCACCGCATCAATTTTCTGTTCAACCAAGCAGTTAATAGCAGCAGCGCTCCCCGCAACCAAGCCAATACCCAATGTTGCAGCCATTAGCGGCACCAAAGGCGGCAAACCGGACGTAGCCAGGAACATACCAATGACGGCACAGAATACGATCAGCGTCACCACCCGCGGTTTGGTCAGTGCCCAGAACTCACGTGCGCGGCCACGTGGTAAAGATAATGTTACGGACATGGTCAGAGCTCCTTGGCAGAAAGACGGTAGTTAACGGTAACCAGACTGATCAGCAACAACGCTGCACCAGCGTTGTGTGCCACAGCTAGTGCCAGTGGCAGATGCAAGAGCACATTCGCGATACCAAGCAGCACCTGACATGCCAGTGAGGCCAATAACAACCAGCCGAATGGTTTCAGTTTGGGGTTATTGATTAACCTTACAGCCAGCCAGCCAGCCACCAAAGTGGTCAGGACAGCGCCGACACGGTGGGTAAAATGAATGGCCGTCAGATTGTCATGGCTCAGCAGAGTACCGTCAGGAGTCATGCCTAGTTCACGGAAAATATGAAAGGCATCTGCAAATGCCATATCAGGCAGCCATGTTTGATGACAGGTCGGGAAATCGGTACAGGCCAAGGCTGCGTAATTGGTGCTCACCCAGCCCCCCAGCACGATCTGGGCACAGGTCACAACCAGCGCCAGCCAGCCCAAAGGACGAAGCGAACGTAATCCGGCAATCGGCCTAGGAATTGGGAACAACTGACGTAACAACAGCCACGTCAGCAATGCCAATGTCGTCATGCCACCGATCAGATGAGCAGTCACGATGGCCGGCTTCAGCAGCAACGTCACGGTCCACATCCCCAACAGCCCCTGGAATACGATCACGACTACCAACCCGCTAGGCAACCAGGGTGATTGCCGAAGCGATTGGCGCTTCATCCAAGCAATAACCGCGATCAGTAAAACCAACAAACCCAATGTACTGGCGAAATAGCGGTGCACCATTTCCTTCCAGGCCTTGGGCATGGAGACTGGACCATGAGGCTGCTCTGCCATGGCCGCCGCAATTTCATCCTGCGCATGAACCGGGGTAAGCTTGCCATAGCAGCCCGGCCAGTCCGGGCACCCCAAGCCCGCATCCGACAAGCGAACATAAGCCCCCAGCACCACAACAAACAAGGTCAGCAGCATGGCCACCAACACCAGTCTTCGATACCAACCTACTGCCATATACTCCCGCTCCCCATATTGCTTCTCAGAAATGATGTGCAACCTCTGCGTGCTGCGACATCAGCCGGCATGACCCGGCTTGTTGCCTAGTTCCGTTGAATGGTTTCATGGCTCACGCCAATCCAAGTCTTCTGGCAAAACGAGATGTCACAAGCGCCGCTTAGCAGGCTTTCTCAGCGCGTAGCAACAACGGATTGCCAAAGGATAGACCTAACCCAGTGCCTCGTTGTTCTTCAGTAATTTGGCAATTTCCTTAAGCATGCGAACCGGGTCTTGATCCAACCGATAACGCATCACTTGATTACCGAGCGGGTCCACCAAATACACATAGTCCCGACGGTCTCTATCACCGGGTACTGGCAAGGCTTGTATCAACTCCGAACCAGCAGCTCTCCAGACATGCACACCCCGTACGGTCTCCGGCGTTGTTACTGGTTGGGTGTCATCAACCAACCACAGTCGCTCCACCCTGACCCGCTCCTTGCCTTGAGCCGTGCGGACTTGCTGTAACAAATAAGACTTCCGTTGGCAGCGCGCATCGCAGGCAGCACCATCGGCCATCAGCAAGATCCATTTTCCGCGCATATTCATCAACGAGACCGGCTGCCCAGCCTGATCCACCATCAAGACCGTTGGCAATGGCTGGATAGTCAGTAACTGGCCATGAGTCTTGGACTGCGTGGGTTTCCACACGTAATAGGCAAGGTAGGACGCAACAAAAGGCGCGACAGATACCAGCAACAACAGCGACATGACACGCCGGTTGGCCGGTTTATTGGCCGACAGGCTGACGTTTGATATTGAGGACGACATACAACACCACCACCGCAAGAGCGATGCAATACCACTGCACCGCATAAGCCACATGTTTATGGACGCCGGCATCCGGCTTCTTCCACTCCCGAATCAGCCCGTCATCCTTTGAACTGGCTTGCTCCACCAGTACCGGCATGACGGACATGACGTAACGCCGTGCATAGCGTTCTACTGACAGGTTCTGCCAGATCGGCCCAGACACGGTTTGCTGCGACAACTCCACATAGCTTCCAGGCGGCGGTACCGACCGGCCCAATACCTCCACCAAACCGTCTGGCACCGCTGCCATTCTGGCCAAGTTGGCAGAACGCGGTACCCAGCCACGGTTTATCAATACATAGCGGTCTGTGCCAGGAAAATGCAGTGGCATGATCAGGTGATATCCCGCTAGCCCCTGGTGTGTGCGGTTATCGATCCAGATTGCCTTTTCCGGCACCCACGAGCCCAGCAATCGAACGTGGCGGTATGCCACCTGTTGCAACGTTTCCGTGCCAACAACCAGTCTACGTGGCTGTTGCTCTGCCAAGTCATATCTTGCCTGCAACGTGCGTTTCTGTTGTGCTCGGCCTTGCTGCCACTGTGCAGCAGTCAATGCCAGCGCCACCATGGCTATCGTCGCCAGCGTGGTCATCCACTTCGGGCGATACACGAAACGGCCAAAACGAAAGACTGGAGGCATGGTGACCGATGGCATACACTAGTTCGATAACAAGGAGAGACAACATATGAAAATTGTTGTTGTACTGATGCTGGTTGCCATTTTGTTCAGCCTATTCACAGCCCTGCGTGGCGTGCTAAAGCGGGGCGGATCTCAGGACAAGGCCGTCAAGGCGCTGACATTACGTGTCGCCTTGTCGATCTCGTTGTTTGTACTGTTGATGGTTGGCTTTTACTTTGGCCTGATTCCCACAACGGGCCTGTAACAACCTGTCTGAGCCTCATGCGGCGTCTATCTGGCGTCGCTTCCTGGCCATCGACAGCTCACCTTCCAAGCTTTACAACCAGTACACAAACACGAACAGAATCAGCCACACCACATCGACAAAGTGCCAATACCAGGCCGCAGCCTCAAAGGCAAAATGGTGTTCCGGTTTGAAATGGCCTTTCATGGAACGGAACATCACCACCGCCAGCATGATGGTACCCAGCGTGACATGCGCACCGTGGAAGCCCGTCAACATATAGAAGGTGGTGCCATAAATACCTGATGACAGCGTCAGGTTCATCTCATGCATGGCATGAGCGTACTCATAGGCTTGCAGACAGATAAACAGAATGCCCAGCGCCACCGTCATCATCAGGCCAGCAATCAGTTGGCCGCGTTTGTTCTTCAACACACCCCAGTGAGCCCAGGTCACAGTTGCACCCGATGTCAACAAAATCAATGTATTGATGGCAGGCAACCCCCATGCTCCCATAGGCCGGTAAGCCTCTGCTCCGGCTGGGGCTACCTGACTTGGCCAGTTGGCAACAAAATCGGGCCACAGCAATTTCTGCGACATGGAGCCAAGTTCCGGTACCGAAATCACCCGGGCGTAGTAAAGCGCCCCAAAGAATGCCGCGAAGAACATCACTTCCGAAAAGATGAACCAGCCCATACTCCAGCGAAACGATAAATCGACCTGATCGTTATATTTGCCACTTTCGCTCTCGCGGATTACATCCCCAAACCAGCCAAACAACATGTACAACAGAATGGCAAAACCAATCGCCAGACAGATATTGCCTGCCGACACGCCATTGACCGCCAGTGCAGCGCCCAAGCCCAGAAAAAACAAGGCGAACGCGCCAACCAGCGGCCATTTTGACGGTTGCGGCACATAATAGTGATGCTCTGCATGCGTGCTCATGTGTCTCCCCTTCGCTCTTTTTTGTATCAGTCAGCTGGTGACCAGTTTTACCAGCAAGACAAGCATCATGACAAAAATCACCCCGCCGATGATGCCCGCCAGGATGATTTGTTTTGGTGTCAACTTGGCCATATCCGCCGCGTGATCGCGCCCTTTGCGCACCCCGAAGAAAGCCCAGAAAATGGCCTTCACCGCCTGTAATCCACTGCTGTGTTTATTGTCCATGTGCATGTAGCGCTCAGGAGCGCTTGCCTCCTTCCACCTCGAAGAACGTGTAGGACAGTGTCACGGTGTTCAGCTCCTTCGGCAGTGCACTGTCTAACAGAAACACAACTGGCATGCGACGCTTTTCACGCGGTTGAATGGTCTGCTGCGTAAAGCAGAAGCAATCCAGCTTGCGAAAGTGTGGGCCTGCCTGAGCGGGGCCATAGCTCGGTATGGCCTGACCAACGATCACCTTGTCGGACAGGTTCTCCAGTTCATATTCCACCTGTACCAATTGCCCTGGGTGCACTTTCATGCTGACCAGCTTGGGCTTGAAACGCCATGGCAGATTGCTGCGCAAATTGGCATCAAATTCAATCGTCACTTCACGCGTAGCATCCACCTGCGTGTTTGTTGGCGTGTCGTCCGCCTTCAGTACATTGTTGATCCCAGTGGCTTCACAGATCTTCTTGTACAGCGGCACCAGCATGAAACCAAAGCCGAACATGAATGCTGCGATGATCGACAATTTGACGAACAACTGGCGGTTATCGCTCAGCGCACTCATCTGCCAATCAGCCACTGTTTCACGATGAACCCTGCAAAGAACACCAGGGCGCAGGAAGCCAGAATCAGCGCGGTCTTCAGGTTTTTACTCATGTTCCATGTCCTTCTCCAACCAAGTGGCGAGTGCAATTGTCACCAGTGCACTCGCCTTCATTGACACTGTTTCAATGCAATTTCTGCGCGGCACTCAACTGTTCGACCAGCTCTCGTTGCGGTGGGGTCTCCCAGGTATGGAACGGCGCAGGTGAAGGCACTTCCCATTCCAGGGTATTCACACCATCCCATGGTTTCTGCGATGCAGGGCCCGCACCACCACGAAGTTGTGGCATTACCACGAAAAACAGGAAATAGATCTGGGCCAAACCAAACGCCAATGCACCAATCGAAGCAATTTCATTGAAGCCGGTAAACTGGGTGGCATAGTCTGGAATCCGGCGCGGCATACCAGCCAGACCCAGGAAGTGCATCGGAAAAAATGTCACATTGAACGCGATCATCGACCACCAGAAATGCAGTTTCCCTCTACCCTCGTGATACATGAAACCAGTCCATTTCGGCGACCAGTAGTAGTAAGCAGAGAACAAACTGAACAACGCCCCCGCAACCAAGACATAGTGGAAATGCGCCACAACGAAGTAAGTATCCTGATACTGGATATCCACTGCCGCGATCGAGAGCATCAGACCGGACAAGCCCCCCAAAGTGAATAGGCACACGAAGCCGATTGCGAACAGCATCGGTGTTTCGAAGGACATTGAACCCTTCCACATGGTGGCAATCCAGTTGAATACTTTTACCCCGGTTGGCACCGCGATCAGCATGGTCGCGTACATGAAGAACAATTGACCCACCGCCGGCATCCCGGTGGCAAACATATGGTGTGCCCAGACAATGAAGGACAGGATCGCGATCGACGAAGTCGCATACACCATCGAGTGATAACCAAACAAAGGCTTGCGTGCAAAAGTCGGGATCACCTGGCTGACCACCCCGAATGCAGGCAGGGCCATGATGTACACTTCCGGGTGGCCAAAGAACCAGAAGATATGCTGGTACATTACTGGGTCACCACCACCGGCAGGATTGAAGAACGACGTCCCGAAGTGGCGATCCGTCAACAACATGGTGACCGCACCGGCCAACACCGGTACCACCGCGATCAGCAGGTAAGCAGTGATCAGCGTAGTCCAGGCAAACATTGGCATCTTCATCATGGTCATGCCAGGGGCACGCATGTTGAGGATGGTCACGATAATGTTGATTGAGCCCATGATCGAGCTCATCCCCATGATGTGCACAGCAAAGATGGTCAGATCCATCCCCATGCCCATTTGGGTGGACAAAGGTGCATACAACGTCCACCCTGCAGCGGCGGCACCACCTGGTACAGCAAAACTGATGATCAGCAGCAGGCCAGCCGGTGGCAGCAGCCAGAATGACCAGTTGTTCATGCGGGCAAACGCCATGTCGGGCGCACCCAGCATCAGGGGCAACATCCAGTTGGCCAGGCCCGTAAAGGCCGGCATGATGGCGCCAAAGACCATGATCAAGCCATGCAGGGTGGTGAACTGATTGAATAGTTCTGGGTTGATGAATTGCATCCCGGGCTGAAACAGTTCCAGCCGGATCATCAACGCCATGACACCACCAGACATGAACATCACAAAACTGAACCAAAGGTACAGTGTTCCGATATCTTTATGATTGGTGGCCGTCAGCCAGCGTGACAGGCCACTGGGATGGTCATGTGCATGGTCGTGGCCATGCCCGTGCTCATGCAGGGGCGCCTCAACCGTCTTGGTTGCAGAAGTCATGTGGGCTCCTTATTTGCGCGCAGCTTTGACATCAGAAGGTTGCACCAGATCACCCTTGTTGTTGCCCCAGGCATTACGCTCATAGGTCACCACAGCGGCGATTTCAGTATCGGAAAGGTGCTTCCACGGCGGCATGGCAGCCTTACCATTCAGTACCATGTCAATGTGGCCGCCAGCCGGTCCCACCGTAATTTTGGAACCGACCAGTGACGGGAAGGTACCGGGCACGCCTTGCCCACTGGCTTGGTGGCAGGCTACGCAGTTGGCGTTATAGACCTTCTCACCTCGAGCCATCAGCTCATCCTTCTTCCAGACCTTGTTCGGGTCATCCTGCTGAGCAGCAATTTCCTTCTTCTTGGCTTCCAGCCATTTGTCGTATTCCGCCTGGGTCTTGGCTTCCACCACGATTGGCATGAAGCCATGATCCTTGCCACACAGTTCCGCGCATTGACCACGATAGATACCCGGTTTGTCGACTTTGAACCAAGTATCCCGAATCAGCCCAGGAATAGCATCTTGCTTGACTGCGAAGGCTGGTACCCACCAGGAATGGATCACATCGTTGGCTGTCAGCAGCAGGCGGATTTTCTTGTCCACTGGCACCACCAGGTGGTTATCCACCTCCAGCAGATAGTTTTCACCTTTGTTAGCGGCTTGGCCTTGATAGTCCTCGATTTGATCACGCGGAGTGGACAGGTTGGCATAGAAACTCACACCATCCTGCAGGTAGTCATACCCCCACTTCCACTGATACCCCGTCACCTTGATGGTCAGGTCTTCGCTCTTGGTATCTTTCTGTGCCAGTACAACCTTGGTAGCAGGTAAAGCCATCAACACCAGAATGATCAATGGAACGATGGTCCACACCACCTCCACAGTAGCGTTCTCGTGGAAGTTGGCAGCCTTGTGACCTGCACTTTTACGATGTTTGAAAATGGAATAGAACATCACACCGAATACGGCGACAAAGATGGCACCGCAGATGTACAGCATGAGTTCGTGAAGACCGATCACCTTGCTGGCCAACTCGTTGGCTGGTGCCTGCATATCGGTTTTGTAATCGGCCATACAGGCCTGCGAGATAAGGGCGATCGCCCCTGCCTGCGCAGCTGCTGTGATGCGCGTCAGCTTGCGTCTCATGGTCTCCCCGTTACTTTATTATTCAAGTCTTTGGGTGTGAACCGCAGGGCCGGAAATCTTGATGCAACGAGCCCTACGGCACTTGCTTCAACAACCCGGCTGAGACTGCAGATAATGCCAGCGTTCAAGACGGGCTCAAGATGTGCTACACAGTGTCAAAATGACTAGATACAAGCACTGGCGCGACATTTTGCCGGTGATACTAACAAACGACCTATGGGAAAACAAGCGCGGAAACACTTGTGCAGCGCAACATTAATCCTTTATTAAACAAGTAATTACGCATTAACGAATCTTACAAAAAATGCAAAAAGCATACTTCGTAACGGCCCTGAAGACCGCTAGGAGCTTTACTCTAATTCATCAACTCAGATATTGAAGTAATAACTGGTATGCCGCTCATCGAAACATTTTCCGTTCAATCAAATCGATATGACATGTGCGCTGCAGCACGTGATAAGTAGTTGTTTATGAATCTGCATCCAGTGATGCAATATGCTATGGACGGGGAATTGGAAGACGTAAGACTGGCCACACTGGTTGAATGTGGCAAAAAGGGTATGAAGTGGCGCGTTGCTTCACACCAACCATAGCAGCATTGTGAGATTTAACAGACCAAACTCGTCTGACGTACTTTGCCAAGTTATCCGTTACAGTGGTTGGCAAAGCACAGATTGACTAAGAGCCGCTAACAAAACCCTTCTGGTGTTGTTGTGCAAACTTGTCGTACTTTCTTACTGCTTTCGTTTGTACGCCTAACCAGAACTGCTTCGCTGGGTTTTGTTAGCGGCTCTTAGTGAATAAACGAACGCTATCTATACATAAACGGTAATCATGTCAGCGACACAGGGTACCGTACCCCATCCTGATCCATGTACAGGATCACCGATGTGGATAAATGATTACCCAGGACGGGTTGTGACTGAAAAACGGTCCGAATGGTCTGGATGGCAGATGTAGCGTCTGTTGCCGTAAGAAAGACAACCAACAAGGTCTCTTGGCCAACACGGGACTCATAATCATACCCGTCATCTTGAATATTACCGCCTGAATGCTGCCGCAACAGATCGGGAATCACGTAGCGCAGATCCAGATCAGGGTTATCCAACCGATCGGGATCCAATTCAATAACCAGCTTCACCATTGACCTAACTCAGCAGTGGCTCCAGATTTGCACGCCCCAGTATCGGAATGGTACCTGCCGGCGCATGGGGTACCAAACCCAGCAGTGGCGCTGATATACGTCGTTCCAGCGTAACCAGGTTGGCATCGAACTCCAACATATCAGGTACTACGCGATTAGCCACCCAACCCAGCAATTGACAGCCGCTGGCCTGGATGGCTCGCGCTGTCAGCACCGCATGGTTCAAACAGCCGAGCCGCATGCCCACCACCATGATCACAGGCAACGACAAAAACGCTGCCAAGTCCGCCATGTCGACCACGTCGGATATCGGCGCCAGCCAGCCGCCAGCTCCTTCCACCAACACCGTGTCAGCTTGTTCGGTCAAGGTGTCATAGGCTGTTTTCAACTCTTGGAAAGACACGACCACACCGGCCCGTAACGCTGCAATATGTGGCGATATCGGTGGTTCAAAAGCGTATGGATTCAGCAAGCGATGTGGCACTTGATGATGTCCAGCAGACAACAATGCTTCAACATCTTCATTGGTCAGGCCATCTGCCCCTATATGGCAACCAGAAGCAACCGGCTTCATACCCAGTGCTGCCCGCCCATTGCGATTCAATTCTCGTAGTAACAGCGCAGTGACAAATGTCTTGCCAACCTCAGTATCCGTACCTGTGATGAAAAAACCGTTTGCCATCGTTATTTACTCGGTCGAGGACGAAACTCAATAATCTGCCTGCCATCTGGCAACGAACGTGACGGCTTATCGATGGGGCGCCAGGCATGACCATAAACCACTTCATAAGTCGCTGGCAGGCGGCCATCACGACGCAGCTGTTCATAGCGTGCCAATACCTGCTGCCATTTCTGTTTACCCATCAACCCAACACTGCGGCCCTGAGTTACATTGTGGGCACCAATCCTTTTCAGGTCTTGCATGACGGCTTTGACTGAATCATAGGTCATGGTGATGATCTCCATGTCCATCACCGGTTCTGAAAACCCCGCCCGCACCAATGCATCGCCAATGTCGTGCATGTCGATGAAACGATTGACATGGGTATGGCCATCCAGCCCAGCAAACGCATCGCGCAATTCCTTCAGTGTATCTGGCCCCAAGGTAGAGAACATCAACAGGCCATCTGGTCGTAATACCCGGTGCAACTCACCAAATGCCTGATCGGGTGCATTGCACCACTGCAGGGTCAGATTTGACCACACCATGTCGACACTACCATTGGCCAGTGGCATGGCTTCCACATCGGCACAAACCTGCGGCGCCCTACTGTTGGTACGGGCAAATGGCAGGTGCTTTTTCCACCAAGCGGGTTGCTGCTCACCTACTTTCAGCATGGATAAGGCCAAATCCAGCTCCACGACTTTTGCATGTGGATATTGCGCACGTAACTTGCGTGCGCCATAGCCAGTGCCTGCACCCACGTCCAGCACCCATTGCGGATCATGCTTGATGTAGCTCAGGCGTTCCTGCATGCGGTCACTCACCTCACGCTGCAATATGGCCGCAGCATCATAGGATTGCGCAGCACGCTCGAACGATCGGCGAACTTGGCGTTTGTCGGTGTAAAAATTTTCTGCCATGGCTATTTTCAATCTGCTTGATTCACTGCATGCAGCCGGAGTTTTCCGGGCAATCAGGAGAGAAATTGGATCACCCGCTCCGCAAAGTGATCGGGATGGGAAATAAAGGGAGCATGTGCACTATGCTTCAACATCATCAATTCGGCATCAGGCAGATTGGCTGCCAACCAACGGCCAACCGGCGCCGGGGTCAACCCATCGCGCTCGCCATAAATCAGCAAAGTCGGGGGATCAAGGTGTTGGAGTTCATGCCGCATATCAACATCACGCAGAATATCCAGCCCTTTGCCCAGTACTACGCCATCGGGTCGACCGCGCTCGAACAGTTTATCCTGCAACGCGCGAAGTACCTCACGGGTCGCTTGCCCGCCCATGGCTTGCAATGCCAGAAACCGCTTCAAGGTACCTTCATAATCAGCCTGCAAATTGCTGGCAAAACCTGCCAATACCTCCTGTTTCATCGCACTAGGCCAATCTGGTCGTTGTGCAAAGCAGGGTGAACTGGCAACCAGTACAAGTTTATTGATTGCCGTAGGATGATCCAGCGCCCAACGCAGCGCCACTGCACCACCTAACGACCAGCCAAGCACATGCACAGGCCAGGGAAACTCCGCAGCCACCCGCTCTGCCAGCATATTCAAACCAAATGGCTCGACAGCAGTGCTATGACCATGCCCAGGCAGATCCACCAGATGCACACAGAAATGTGCGGCAAGCCGCTCTGCTACACCGTGCCAGATACCGCCATGCATGGCCCAACCATGTAACATGACCAGATTGGGTCCACGCCCAATGACCTCAACATGCAAAGACACAATCTATTTACTCAATTCTGCGATGCTTTTTTCAGCCTGTTCAGCTAACAAACCATCACCTTCATCTCTGGCTTGCGCCATCCTGTCTGCCAACAGCCGCTTGGCAGTAGCCACATTCACGACGGGCCGCAACAGATTGGGCTGAACCAACAGCCAACGCCCCTGTTTTTCGGTCATCTGTAACTTCCACTCCAGCACCTTACTAGCTGCCACAAAACGATTGCCATCCAGTTCACCCAACACCTTGAATTTGACAATCAAGTCATGCCCATCACCTTGCAATTCTACGGTATTGGCAATGATGGGCTGTGAAGCCCCAACCAAACTGATACCCTCGGTGGCACTCAACCATTGATCACGCCGCTGAGCCATCTCGGTGGCATGACCCTGCAGCATATCCTGCACCAATTGGCGGGCACTGGTAGCAGCATCTCCTGCTGTAGCCCAAGTTGGTAAACAAGCCAATAACACAAGCAGGGTACGCGACAGATAGGTACCCATTACTTCAAAGCCTTGATACTCTCTTCAATTTGTTGCACTACCGCCGAGTCACCCAGGCTCTTGGCCTGATCCAACTGCTCCAGCAACAAGGGTAAAGTAGCGGCCGGCAGTAAACGTGGCTTCGCCGGATCACCAATGATTTTCCACTGACCACCCTGTTGGGCCAACTGCAACGTCAATTGATCCTTACGTGGTGCCAGGGCTACTCTGACCCCATCAAATTCACCCACTACGTCATAGCTGACAACGACAGTGGCTTTACCATCTGTTTCAGTGGATTGACCAATCTGGTGGGCTTTCACCACCAAGCAACCATCCCAGCTATGCTTGGCTGGCCATTGGGTGTACTGCTGAACCGCACCCCAACTTGTGGCGCTCATCGCAGCACCTGCCAAATCAGCTCTAATATATGCATCCACCACCGCCTTGGGACTCGCAGGATAATCCGCTGCAATAAGCCACCCCGACAACATCAGTGTGGTTAACAAGGCGGCGTTTTTTCCTAAAGATTTGAGCATGTGGGAGCTTCCAATCCTTCGAAAAAAGAGGCCATTATCGCGCAAGTTGCTGCAGTGCAGCACATAGCTTATCGATATCTTCCGATACATGGGCTGCCGATAGCGAAATACGTAATCGCGCTGTTCCCGGTGGCACAGTGGGAGGCCGGATCGCCGGTACCCACAAACCCATGTCCCGCAACGCCTCGGTCACACGCAGAGCATCACCGTTGTCACCGATCACCAATGGCTGGATCGGTGTATCCGATGGCATCAATGACCAAGGCAAGCCTGACAAACCAGCCTTCAATTGATTGATCACTTCATGTAGCCGTTCGCGGCGCCATTCTTCTCGCTCGATCAACTCCAGACTTTTCAGCAGAGTCGCAGCCAGCATCGGAGGTTGCGCAGTGGTATAAATATAAGTTCGAGCACGTTGTACCAGCCATTCGATCAGCTCGGCATTGCCTGCCACAAATGCGCCGGCAACCCCCGCGGCTTTACCCAACGTCGCCATATAGATGGCACGCGGCGAACGGACATCGTTGGCCAGCAACGAACCACGGCCGTTCGGCCCCAGTACGCCGAATCCATGCGCGTCATCCAGCAACAACCAGGCGTCGTGTCGATCAGACAGCGCCACCATCTCACGAATCGGCGCAACATCGCCATCCATACTGTAGACAGCATCGGCCACAATCAGCTTTGTACGCGCCGGGGTGGTTTCCAGCAAGCGGGCCAGGGCACTGATATCATTATGTTGAAAACGACGGAATTCAGCCCGAGACAACACGCAGGCATCGTTCAACGAAGCATGGTTGAGCTTGTCCGCAAAGATGGCATCGCCACGTCCAACCAAAGCCGTTACCGTCCCCAGGTTTGCCATGTAACCATTACTGAACAGCAGTGTGTCGTCCTGTCCAACAAAGCGGGCCAGCGCATCCTCCAGCTTGTCGTGAGCACCAAAGTGGCCAGAGACAAGATGGGAAGCACCGCCGCCAACTCCCCATTCCAGCACCGCTTTCTGGGTCGCTTCGATGAGTTCAGGATGGCCTGCCAGCCCCAGATAATCATTACTGGCAAAGGCGATATAAGGCTTGCCATCCACCAATACATGGGCGCCTTGGGGCGATTCCAGTGTACGCCTGCGGCGCCTCAATCCTTGGTCTTCAAGCATTTTCAATGCCGTGTGCAAGTCTTGCCTGTGCATGGATTATTTGCCCTGAGCCAACGGGCCAATGTGTGCACGTGATCTGTGCGCACCCTGGTATGACGATATCAAAAGGAGAACGAACCCTGTGGCACAAGTCCATACGGACTTAAGTTTTGTCGAGGTCATTTCATCGCCCAAAGAACAAATCACCCCAACTCGAATCGGCATGGGTCATGAAACCTAGTCAACAGAACTTAAAGCGGTTCCAGATTCAGTTTAGCAAGCAGTTGCCGATCCCGTTCAACTTCCGGGTTTCCTGTCGTCAACAACTTATCACCATAGAAAATGGAATTGGCCCCAGCCAGGAAGCACATGGACTGCATGGCCTCATCCATTGCTTGACGGCCGGCAGACAGGCGAACAAACGATTTTGGCATAGTGATGCGGGCAACGGCGATGGTACGTACAAACTCGGTCCAATCCAGTTTCTCCGTACCAGACAGCGGGGTCCCCGGCACTTGAACCAGATTATTGATCGGTACGGACTCTGGAGGTGGGGCAAGATTAGCCAGCTGTGCAATCAAGCCAGCGCGTTCTTCACGCGTTTCACCCATGCCCACAATACCACCACAGCACACGTTCATGCCAGCATCGCGCACCTTGCGCAGCGTATCCAACCGGTCTTCATACTGGCGGGTATGAATGATATCGCCGTACTTTTCTGGTGCCGTGTCCAGGTTATGGTTGTAGTAATCCAGCCCGGCGTCCCGCAATTGTTCGGCTTGTCCTTCCTTCAACATGCCGAAGGTACCACAGGTCTCCAGGCCCAACGCCTTCACATTACGGATCATTTCTTTGACCTGATCCAGATCCTTTTGCTTGGGGCCGCGCCATGCCCCCCCCATACAGAAACGGCTGGCACCCGCTTGCTTTGCAGCCTTGGCCGCATCAAGCACATCGCCCAACGACAACATCGCCTCAGCTTCAACACCAGTGTTGTAACGAACCGACTGCGGACAATAGCCACAGTCTTCCGGGCAACCACCCGTCTTCACACTCAATAGGGTGGATAGCTGCACTTTATTGGCATCAAAGTGTTCACGATGTACTTGCTGAGCGCGAAACAGTAGATCATTGAAGGGCAGGTTGAACAGTGCTTCCACAGCTTCAACTGTCCAGATTTCGTTACTGGGGTGCGGGATGGCAATTGCTTGCCGTTGGAAATGCAGAGCGGTGTCGTTCATGATGAAGAAGCGGTCCGATGATGAATTTGCGAACCATCTTCAAAGAAAGCATGAACACTTGTCAATTTATATGCACACAATACTGAACAAGTGTCTAAAATTTGTGCGATCCATCGTGCCGCACCAATGCACGCTATGCGGCGCAACGACCAACGAACCGTTCCTGTGTCAAGGCTGTTATACCGACCTACCCTGGCTCCCCAATGCACGTTGCCCCATCTGTGCCATCCCAACGCTGGACAACCAACCTTGTGGCCGCTGTCTGCGTGACCCACCTGCATTCGATGCCACCTACTGTCAATTGGCCTATGCCTACCCGCTGGACGCCCTGATCCGCGACTATAAATTCAACAATCGGCTGAATTTGCAACCGCTGTTGAGCAGCCTGCTGCAATCAATTGCCACCCACAACACTCCTGACTTGCTGATCCCTGCACCGTTGTCATCCAGGCGTCTACGTGAGCGTGGTTTCAATCAAGCTCAGGAATTGGCTCGCCCGCTATCAAAGCGGGGCTGGCAGTTGAGCACCCAGCACATTATCAAAATCCGTGAGACCGCGGTGCAAAACACCCTGAAATGGCAACAGCGGGCCAGCAATGTAAAAGGGGCGTTCGAATGTATCGACACCGTACAAGGCAAGCATATTCTGCTGGTAGACGATGTGATGACCACAGGTGCAACACTGAATGAACTGGCAACCACATTGAAACGTTGGGGGGCGGTCGAAGTGAATTGCCTGGTTCTGGCTAGAACGTTGTCAGAACGAAGCTGATACACGTGACATCATTAAGCCAATACCTGCTTCAAGCGCTGTAGTTCCACCAAGAACCGTTCGGCCGCCACGGCGGGGGGCCAGGGTTCCCACTCGTTCCCACCATATACAGCTTGTAGCACATCCTTATCCATTGGCTTGTATCTGATTTTAAGGGTTTGGAGGATCTCCTCCCGTTGCCAGCCCACCACATGCAACGCCTCTGTGGCAGCAGCCACCCTATCTGCGCGCTTGTGAATTCGCTTTTCATCCGATGTCCAAGCCGGCAAGCCATAACGCAGAAAAACGGCGGCTTCAAGACGTGCGGCCAAAGATCGGAAGCCTTCACCCAAAAAAGGCTTGAGTACCGAAATACAGTCAAAGCCCAGTAAACCTTCGTCCGCGTCATGCATCAGCTCGCGCAATTCGATGACCGGATCAAGTGGGGCTTTTGCCCAATGTCGACGCAATAACATCACCGTCAGCGAATGCTGTGCCACTGACAGTGGCAACGGCCAAGCAGAATGACCACCCCAGCGGTAGGTTCTGGCTAAACCAAGGGCCAAATCTTCATCATCCCAATCAAACGGGGTCGGGCTCAACAAATCCAGTCGCTTGCCGGATGGCAGCCGAACCCATGCTCGTACGTGACTCATACAGAGCCTCGCAAATCCAAACGCTGGCTTAAAAAGAAATGCATTTGCTAATTACCACAGGAAGGAAAAGTGATAGGGGCAAAATCATCTGTATCAGCATCCGTGCCGTCAAGCTGACTGCATTCAATCAGGTGATGACATCCACTATGCTTTTATTATGCGTATCCTGATTTTCTTTTCATTCTGGCTATCCACGTTCAGCTTGGCAGATGACGTATTGCTGATCAAATACCGGGAAAAGGCTCCTTACCATTTCACGGTCAATGGGCAACCCAGCGGATTTCTCAATGACCTGATCCGAACCGCATTGACCAACGCCAGGATCCCTGCCACTTTTGAAAGCGTACCCGTCAAACGTATTGTGGCTGAGATGCAGCAAAATCCGATGGAACGCACTTGCTCGCTTTCTTGGTATGACCTGCCCGAACGGCACCAGTTTGCGCAGTTCTCGGTTGCATTGCACCGCGATCTACCTCATGTAGTGATTACCCACACCACCATGGCACCTTTACTGCAAAGGCTGGGAACCTTGGAAGCGGTCTTGACCGCACCAGACATCATACTGGGGATCGTTGAAGGTGTATCGTATGGCCCTGAGCTGGACAAACTGATTGCAGCGCGTCAAGGTGGTACGGAGCGATCCATTGTGACGCCCGAAACATTGGCCAAGAAATTGGCCGCCGGTCGAATTGATCTGATGTTTGTTGATCAGGAGGATTTGGCTCACTTGCGTCAAGTTGACCCTCAAGCCAGTCAGGGGATCGTGCAGCTTAAACTTCGAGATATGCCCGCCGGCCAAACTCGGCATTTGATGTGTGCCAAATCCATTTCGATCAATGAAATGAGAAAACTGAACCAAGCACTTGGAAAATTGGTCAGAGTTCGCTGAATTACTCAAATCAAGTGGCATAAGTTCATAACCAATCCACCAACTATGTATAAAATGGCAGACTTTCCGTCTGCTGTTGCCGTCACTTGCATGTTCCACATCATTCTTTTTCAACCCGAAATACCACCCAATACCGGCAATATCATCCGCCTGTCAGCCAATACTGGGTGCCAGCTACACCTGGTCAAACCCCTTGGCTTTCCACTTGACGACGCGAGAATGCGCCGTGCCGGACTGGACTACCACGAGTATGCCGAGATCAAGGTGCATGAGAATTGGGCAGATTGTCTGGCGCACTTCGACCCAACCCGCATTTTTGCAGCTACTACCAAAGGGGCTACGCGCTACGATCAAGTCGCTTATCGGCCTGGCGACGTGCTGTTGTTTGGCCAAGAAACGGCAGGACTGCCTGCGGAAGTCCGTGAAAGCTTTCCACCAGCGCAACGCATCAAGTTACCCATGGCACCCAACAATCGCAGCCTGAATCTGTCCAATGCGGTTGCCATCATGGTGTACGAGGCATGGCGCCAGAACGGGTTTGGAGGTGCCGCATGAAGTATTGGATCAATTTGCTGGTAGCTAGCCTGATCAGCACACAGGTGTTGGCAGATGCATCACCGGAAGCAGGCTGGAACGGTGACCTGGAAGTCGGAATGCATTTGACCAGTGGCAGCGAAAGTAGCCAGCTCTGGCTGGGTGAGATCGACATCTACCATCAGGCGGCAGGTCGAAGTGACCGGTTGCAGCTGGACGGCCGCTATCAACAGAAACGTGATCGCGAAGATCATGCCAAAACAGTGTCATCGGCCCGATATAAATTCAGTCTCAAATCCGAGTTTGCCGACACACCACAGGATGACTACCGGTTCATTCTGATTCGTAATCGCTACAACCGCTTTGCCTATTACCAGAACATGCCATCGTTTGTGGCTGGTATCGGCCAGTATTTCAAACCAACCGAATCATCCGAACTGGCGCTTGAGATTGGCCCTGGTATCCGCTGGAACCGGCGCTCGCATGGCGTGATCGACCGGGAAGCACTGCTTCATATTGCCGAAGAACTGGAGTGGAAACTGACCGAGCAAACATCGCTGGTCCAGGAGGCAAGCATCGAGGCTGGCCGGCGAGTGGGGGTATCTCAATTGGAAGTGAGTATTCGTAATGCGCTGAGCAAAATGCTGGCTCTGAAAGTTGGGGTGACCAACACCCGAGAAAACAAATTGCCCGATACAGAGACCGAGTCAGAGACGGAAACCCGCGTTACATTGGTCTATAGTTTCTGATTGATCAGTGTACCAATTAAAACAGCTGGCCTCCTGCGAGAAAGTCAGCTGCTCTAAATGGTACTGAGGATGACCGCCATCAAGTCACTATGATTCTGATTCAGTGATGAAACTCAGGCTTGGATTGCCGTTCCAGTAAGGAATCCAACACCAGCGGTACCGGTTCATCATCAAATAAGGCACGGCATACGGCCTGAGTAATGGGCATCTCCACTCCGTTTTCGTGGGCCAAACGCAAGATTTCACGTGCCGAGGCAACACCTTCGGCCACATGACCTAGATCATGCAGAATCTGATCCAGCCTCTTGCCTTCCGCCATCATCAGACCTACACGTCGGTTACGCGACAAATCACCAGTACAGGTCAAAATCAAGTCACCCACGCCCGCAAGCCCCATGAAAGTTTCAACCCGACCACCGAGTTTCATACCTAAACGGGTGACCTCAGCCAAACCACGAGTAATGAGCGCAGCCCGGGCGTTATGTCCCAGTTTCATCCCATCGGCAATACCTGCCGCAATTGCCATCACGTTCTTGACCGCCCCACCGACCTCCACCCCCACCACATCATCGCTGGAATACATTCGCAATCGGCTGCTATGCAGGCGTGCAGCCAAATCCACTGCGAACGCCTTGTCGTGGCTGGCAATGGTCACCGCAGCAGGTAAGCCCAAACCGACCTCCTTGGCAAAGCTAGGCCCAGACAGCACTGCGGACGGTACACCACCCGGCAATTCCTGTTCCACGACCTTGTGTGGCAGCAATGCAGTTTGCGCTTCAAACCCTTTGCAAGCCCATACCACTGGCACGGGCTTGGACATGGTGGCAACCACCTGCTTCAAAGTACTACGCAAGCCGGCACTGGCTGTAACAATCATCACCAGTTCGACATCTGCCAGTGCCGCATCGAAATCAGCCGTTACCTTCAACGTATCCGGGAATGGACATTCATCCAGATATTGCCGATTGACACGATCTGCAGCTAACGCTGCCATCTGCTCAACATTACGCCCCCATAATGTTACGTCGTGCTTACGGGCAAAGCTGATCGCCAAGGCAGTACCCCATGCGCCGGCACCCAAAACGGCAAGCTTCATCAAATTCCCCAAATATCTTTCAGGCGGACATAACCAGCCGGCCCGTCCGGCAAACGTACCTTCACCCAGCCACTGACCGGACGTTCCAACGCATCCAGCAGTACATCACGCTCCGCCTCGAACACAATGCCGGCAGCCTCATCAGCCTTAGCTCGAACTATCGTACGGCTGACATTTACGACTACCACACTACGAGGTGACAACTGTTTACGTTCCAGCCATCCCATGCTGCCATCTCGATCACGCACTTTGGCCCAGTCACCATTGAGCAACATCACCTCAAGTGGCGTCGACCGACTCAATACAAATATAGGCTTAGCTTGGGAAGATGGCGCAGTCCTCAGCACCCCAACGCCAGGGGCGACTGACTGGAAATCCAGCGCAGAGACAGCTGCCGGCATCAAAACCGGCAGCAAATAGAGCAGTGACTTAGTGTGTTGCAGCAGGTGCTGGCTGTTCATTCGACGCCTGTTGTTGCGCGTACAATACTTCGAAGTTGATTGGCGCCAGGATCACCGGGGGGAAGCCAGCGCGGTTAACCATATCGGAAATTGTTTCGCGGACATACGGGAACAGAATGTTCGGGCAGCCAATACCCAGAATCGGGCTCATGTCCTCTTCCGGCACATTGCGGATCTGGAAGATACCTGCTTGCGATGCTTCAGCCAGGAACATAGTCTTATCACCAGCCTTTGCGGTCACAGTCACCGTCAGCACGTTTTCGAAGTAACCTTCGTCGATCTTAGTGCTGTTGGTGCGCAACTGCATATCAATTTCGGGCTGATTACGATCGAGGAACACTTGCGGCGCATGAGGGATCTCAAGGGACAGATCCTTGACATAGATCTTCTCAATTTGGAACACCGGCTGTTGTTCGCTCTGTTGTTGGTCGCTCATTATTATTTCCTGAATGATGATTCAATAAAGTAAAAGCAGGCCGCCATCATCTCATGAATCGACGGGCCCGCCAAGGGAAGGACCAGCCATGTGTAGCCTACCTCGCCTCCCTTGTCCCACAAGGGAAATGAGGCAATCGTCACATGCCGACACTCGGGGGGCACACCATTGCACAAGCGCAAGTAAATGTACAGTCATTGGATCAAGCATTTGAGCGAGACGATGGCGTATTCTGCCCGAAGACACGCATTTTTCGCTCACACGCTGCAGAACTGGTATCAAGCAAACTGCGCCAACCACTCAGCAAATTGCCGGGCAGGCAGTGCTCCGGATACACGATTGACTTCTTGTCCATTCCGGAAGATTGCCAAGGTTGGAATGCTTCGAATACCGAACCGGGCGGCTAACGTCGTCTCGGCTTCAGTATCGACCTTGGCAAAGCGGAAATGGTCGGACTCAATCTGTGCAGCCTGTGCAAACAACGGGGCAAAACTACGGCATGGTCCGCACCACGGCGCCCAGAAATCCACCACAACAGGCATATCGTTCCGGGAGATAAAACGGTCGAAATTCGCAGCACTCAATTCAATCGGGTGGCCTGCCAGCACGGACTGCTTGCAATGCCCGCATTTGGGTTGATCTGCCAGCCGATGATCCGGCACATTATTGACGCTGAAACAATGGGCGCACACTAAGTGCATGTCAACTCCTGTCCTACGTTTATTTGCCTGCCAGTAACGACTCTAACCCACCAGCATGATCCAGTGCCGACAAGTCATCAAATCCACCCACATGGTGATCGCCGATATAGATCTGTGGAACAGTACGACGGCCGGTCTTTTGCATCATCTCTTCCCGCAAGACTGGATCCAGATCAACGCGGATTTTGCGGATTTCCCGCACACCTTTATTGCTCAGTAACCGCTCCGCGGCAACGCAATATGGGCACACCGCGGTGGAATACATGACAACTTCGACCACAACACACTCCTGTCTTCAACACACAAAATTAACAACAGGCAAGATACGGGCTTGCCTGCTCAGTGAAATCACCTGCACATGCAAACACATATGTAATGACAATCTCCCTAAAATTCAAGCATAGAAAACAAAAACGGCATGCTTAAGCATGCCGTTTTTTGGAATCCGATGATGAAACAGTTGTATTTACTTGGTAAAGCCACAGAATACATCATGAATCATACCAATCACCTCTAACGTTCTGGCATCACCCACACGGTAATACACACGATTGGCATCCTTGCGAGTACGCAAAACACCTTTGTCACGCATAATGGCCAAATGTTGCGAGATATTGCTTTGTGACGTTCCAACCTGATCAACGATATCCTGTACGCTGACTTCTCGATCCCCAAGCACATAAAGGATCTTCAAGCGGATCGGATGAGACATCGCCTTCATGGCACGAGATGCCTGCTCAATTTGGTCATCCATCACCAACAGGTCATCGGCGGTGTCTTGAGTCATAATTCAGCGTTCCCCAAAAGAGTCTGGATAACCGCTCCCGCGCAAAGCCAGGGCGGATTGGTATTAGAATATTCTAATGATACCAGCCTTGCAATTGCCATTCAAGCCAATTTGCATGCATCCAAGTACCAGACTAGGGGTATTAACATATCATCATTCGACAACGTTGGCAGACCGCTAGGCGCATTTCCTGATTGGACAGCCAACATTCACTGGTAAAATACCATATGCCCTTCAACCGGTGAAAGCTTGTTATTGATATGAACGCCGTTAAACCCGTTGTACTGCTGATTCTGGATGGATTTGGACACCGACTCGAAGGAGACGATAACGCCATTCTGCATGCGAACAAACCAAATTGGGACCGTCTGTGTCAGACCTATCCCTACACCACCATCAATGCATCTGAACAATTTGTAGGGTTGCCAGCACATCAATTTGGCAATTCTGAAGTTGGTCATTTGAATATTGGTGCCGGGCGAATCATCCGGCAGGATATCTCCCGAATCGATTACGACATCGACACCGGCGAATTCTTCAATAATTTGACCCTGGTTGAAGCCGCCAAACAGGCTAAACAGCGAGGCAGCAGGCTCCATATCATCGGGTTAGTGTCTGATGGTGGTGTACACAGTCATGAAAATCATTTGTTTGCACTTTTGAAACTGGCCTCTGCTCAAGGTGTGCCAGACGTTGTGGTGCATGTGTTTCTGGATGGGCGTGACACGCCACCACGCAGTGCGGAAACCTATCTGAAACGTCTGGAGGCCCAGTGTGCCGAACATGGTGGCCGAATTGCAACGCTCGCCGGACGTTACTTTGCGATGGATCGTGATAAGCGCTGGGAGCGGGTTGAACCGGTCTATGACATGCTGACCCAAGGTGTCGCAGAATTTCATGCAGACACTGCGCTGGAAGGTTTGGCAGCAGCATATGAACGCGGTGAAAATGACGAGTTCGTCAAACCCACCGTAATCGGCACATCGCGCTCAATCCACGATGGTGACAGTGTCATCTTCATCAATTTCCGAGCGGATCGAGCTCGGCAATTGACACAAGCATTACACTGGGCACATTTTGACGGCTTTGCTCGTAAAGTATTCCCCAAGCTCGCCTATTTCTGCTCCATGTCCAGTTACGGCGAGGCCTATGGCAACCCGGTTGCATTTCCTCCTCAGCGCTTCAGCAACACCCTTGGCGAATATTTGGGGAAGCTGGGTCTCAAGCAGCTTCGCATCGCTGAAACCGAAAAGTATCCACATGTCACCTACTTCTTGAGTGGTGGTGAAGAACAACCTTATCCAGGTGAAGATCGTATTCTGGTCCCCTCACCCAAAGTCGCCACCTATGATTTACAGCCAGAAATGAGTGCATTTGAGGTCACCGACAAGCTGGTTGCTGCTATCAAAAGCGGTCAATATGCTGCCATGATCTGCAACTATGCCAATGGAGATATGGTGGGACATACCGGCATGTTTGACGCGGCCAAACGGGCCATCGAAGCACTTGATCAGTGTGTTGGCCAAGTAGTTGAAGCGGCATTGCAAGTAGGTGCTGAGGTGCTGATTACCGCAGACCATGGTAATGCCGAAATGATGCATGACCACATCAGCGGCCAGATGCACACTCAGCATACAACCAATCTGGTCCCCTTCCTGTATATTGGAAGGCCGGCCACATTGTCTGCGACAGGTGCCTTGCAGGATGTGGCACCAACACTGTTGCATATGATGGGTGTGCCCAAACCAGATGAAATGACAGGCCACTCCCTGATTCAATTCACGTGACCCGCCTGCCGATCCCCCTGTTGACCTTGGCGCTGTTGATCACAGCGCCAACTGTGCTCACTGCGCCCAAGGAAACCGCCCCCCCCAAAGCAGAACTGAAAGAACTCAAACAGCAGATAGAAACCCTGCAGCAACAAATCCAGCAGGGTGAAGCTGTTAAGGCTGAAGCGACCGATGCACTGAAAGAGTCCGAGAGTGCGATCTCCAGCGCGCGGCGCACGCTTGAGCAATTGAGCCGTGAACATCAGCAATTGAGGCAAGAGCTACAAACACTGAAGGATAACTTAGCACAGCGCCATGATGAAACGACAAAGCGACAATTGCAACTTGGCAAGCTACTGAATGCACATTACCGTGCTGGGCAGATCGATGCGGTCAAACTGATCCTGTCCAATCAGGATTTAGCCTCAGCACAGCGGGAACTGGGCTATTACCGATATATTGCCCAAGCCGAAGCCAAATTGATTGGTGAGTTGCAACAGCAAATCAGTATCCTGAAGCAGCTGGTAGAAGAAACCGCCGACAAAGCACGACAATTACAAAAGGTCGAACAGGAAAAACGCGAATATAAGCGTGAATTGGAGGGCCAGAAGCAAGCCCGTTCAGCCACGTTGAATAAAATTTCCGCCGACCTGAAGACCCGTCGTGCGCAAGTCGACAAGCTGAAAGCAGATGAACAGCGGTTGACCCAGCTGATTGAGCGACTGGCCAGACTAGCGGAACAACGTGCCAAAGCGGAACGGGAACGGACTGCCAAACTGGCAGCTGAACAGGCAAAAGCCCGCCAACGCGCACTTGCTGCTGCTAATCGCAACAAGCGTGAAACCAAATCGAATGGTCAATCGTCTAACGGCTCAACCAAACCGATTGAACGGAACGAACAAATTCCAGAGCCTACAACTGGCAGCAGTAACTTTGTTACCCTGAAGGGTCGGTTACGACTCCCGGTACGCGGTGACATCCTGCATCGTTTTGGTGATGCCCGTGCAGATGGGGGCACCACCTGGAAAGGTATGTTCATTCGGACAGGTAATAATGACCCGGTACATGCAGTTGCCGCTGGTCAGGTGGTATTTGCCGACTGGCTGCGTGGCTTCGGCAACTTGTTGATCATTGACCATGGGGGTGGATACCTTAGCTTGTATGGCCATAATGAATCCGTGTTGAAACAACCGGGTGATCGGGTCAGTGCCGGGGATGTTGTGGGTCGTACGGGGAATACCGGCGGGTCGGATGAAACCGGGTTATACTTTGAATTGAGACATTTGGGTAAGCCATTGAACCCCGCTCAATGGGCCAGCTGACCTACTGTTTGGTTTATCTGCAATATAGTGTGTATCAGGAGGCAAGGCGCTTACATGCGTAACAACGTTCAGAAATTTAGCCTAGTATCTGCCGGCGTGGTCGTCGGTGTGCTACTGAGCCTCAACTTCAGCGCCATCGCTGACAAAGCCGAACCACAACCGTTACCGGTTGAAGACCTCCGTGCATTTACTGACGTCTTCGGTCGTATCAAAGCAGATTATGTCGAGCCAGTTGAAGACAAGAAACTGATTCGTGAAGCCATCAATGGCATGCTGTCTGGGCTGGACCCCCATTCCGCTTACCTTGACGAAAATGCGTTCAAGGATTTACGGGAATCCACTCAGGGCGAATTTGGTGGCCTGGGACTGGAAGTTGGCATGGAAGACGGTGTAGTCAAAGTAATCTCACCGATTGAAGACAGCCCGGCATACAAAGCCGGTATGAAGGCAGGTGACTACATCATTAAGTTGGACGATACCAATGTGCGCGGATTGAGCTTGACTGATGCAGTCAAGAAAATGCGCGGTAAGCCCAATACCAGCATTACGTTGACAGTGCTGCGTAAAAGCGAAAGCAAGCCGCTGACTTTTACGTTGACTCGCTCCGTCATCAAGGTACAAAGTGTCCGCAACAAATTGCTGGATGATGGTTACGGTTACGTACGGGTTTCTCAGTTTCAGGAACATACGGTCGAGGATCTGGCCAAGGCAGTTGATAGCCTGTACAAGCAAAACAAAGGTGCACTGAAGGGATTTGTGCTGGACTTGCGCAATGATCCGGGCGGACTGCTGGATGCCGCAGTAGGTGTCTCCGCAGCTTTCCTGCCTGCTAATACTTTGGTGGTCTATACCGACGGTCGCGTTCAGGATGCCAAGATGCGTCGTTTCACCGTCAAGGACGACTATGCTCGTCGTGGTGATGACCCACTGAAAAACCTGCCCAAAGAAATCAAGAATGTCCCACTGGTAGTACTGGTCAATGGTGGCTCAGCATCAGCGTCGGAGATCGTGGCAGGGGCGTTGCAAGATCATAAACGCGCGATTGTTGTCGGCACCCAGACATTTGGTAAAGGCTCGGTGCAGACTGTGTTGCCATTATCTCCCAACACAGGTATCAAGCTAACGACTGCACGGTATTACACCCCCAACGGTCGATCAATCCAGGCCAAGGGGATTGTGCCAGATGTGGAAGTGGAAGAAGCCCGACTGAGCGCCGTGGATGGCTTTGCTGGTTTGCGAGTACGTGAAGCTGATCTCACCGGTCATTTGGAAAATACCCAGGAATCCAATACTGACAAGCCGTCAGACAAGGCCAAGGATAAAGAACCAGCCAAACCTGCAGCCAAACCCAAAGCACCAACCAATAAACCGGACAGAACCGATGATGCCAAAGTTGAGGGTCCGATTGAGTTTGGATCAAAACAGGACTATCAGTTGCAACAAGCGCTGAATGTACTGAAAGTTCAACAGATCGTTGTCAACAAAATGGGCAGTAAGTCCTGACTGGTAAACGGGCCGCAATTGCGGCCCGTTTAATCTGTGCCCGCCAGGATGAGAGGGGGATCATGCACGCAAGCGATGTGGTCAAAACCCACGATATCCGCTTTCATGTCCATCCAATGGAACAAGCCTCACAGGCCGCAACATGCTTGGCCACGCTCCCGAATGTCACTGTCGCTTATCTCCCAGCACATCAAAAAGTAGTGGTTCGCTACTCGTTGGAACACTACACCCTTGCCGAGCTGGAGTGCTGGCTTATTGATCTAGGTTTTCATCTGGACAGCAGCTTATTAAGTCGTCTCAAACGCGCCTTGATCACTTATTGTGAGCAAGTGCAACGCGATAACCTGCAACAACCAGAACGACTGATAAAAAGACCAAGAGAAATCCACATCCGGGAATGGCAAAAGCATGTACATGGTGACGATGACGATACGCCGGAAGAATGGCGACATTACCGCTAAATCAGCTCTGTTGCGTATGTTGGATCCAACTGGCCTATTCTCGTTGTGACAAATTCGCCTGCCAAGTCAGGAAGTGGTCAATGGCATGCAACGTATCCGATGGGCTGGAAATGAAATCCAGAAACTGCAGACCTAGATGATAATGTGTGCTGCTGACAGGCGTACAGCTTGTCACCAGGCAACGAGCCTGCAGCAAATGCTCGCCACGATTGTCCTGTAGCATAAAGATCACGTGGCAATCCTTACCTGGCGGTAATGGCTGATTATCAAGTACACCAACACCACCTGACGAAATATCCTCAATGTTGCCGATAACACTATGCCCATCAGGTGGAATGACTTTCACCCAGGTCTTCAGCTTGGCACGGGGATGGATTCGATTTTCCATATCGTGTAAGGCCCTCATGCTAGAATCGCCGCCAATTTCAACTTAAGGAATCGATGATGAATGCGCTGATTTGCGGCTCTATGGCGTTTGACACAATCATGGTCTTTCAGGATCGCTTTCGCCACCACATTTTGCCGGAGAAGGTTCATATGTTGAGCGTTTCCTTCCTGGTACCTGAGATGCGCCGGGAATTTGGTGGTACTGCTGGCAATATTGCCTACAACCTGAAATTGTTGGGTGGTGAGCCGCTGATCATGGCAACGGTAGGTGACGATTTCGCGCCTTATCAAATTCGTCTCGAATCCATGGGTATTCCACAAACGCATATTCGCCATATTCCTGGCAATTTCACCGCGCAGGCATTCATTACAACAGATCTGGACGACAACCAGATTACTGCATTCCATCCTGGTGCCATGTCGGAAGCACATCGTAACCACGTTGCGGACGCCAAGTCTGTTGACATTGGCATCATTGCCCCGGATGGCCGGGATGGCATGGTAAATCATGCACGCGAATTCAAGGCGGCTGGCATTCCATTCATTTTCGACCCGGGGCAAGGGTTACCGTTGTTCAATGGGGACGAGCTGCTACAGTTCATTGAACTTGCAGACTATATGGCAGTCAACGATTACGAAGCCCAGCTGTTGCAGGAACGTACTGGCCTATCCCTGGACGCATTAGCCACGCGCGTCAAGGCTTTAGTTGTCACTCGAGGAGCTGACGGCTCGGAAATCTATGCCGATGGGCGCATCATCAATATTCCGAGTGTTGTCCCCACGGCAGTGGTTGACCCTACCGGGTGCGGCGACGCCTATCGGGCTGGATTGATTTATGGCATTGAACAACATTGGGCCTGGGAAAAGACAGGTCGGCTGGCCTCCCTGCTGGGCTCATTGAAAATCGCCTGCCGGGGTCCACAAAACCATACCTTTGATCGGGATAGCCTTGCAGCAGCCTATCAGGCGGCGTTTAATGAGTCGCTGTGGTAAGCAGACGACATCGAACACAAGTGAGTGAATCTATCATGATGCAATCCCATAAATTAGTGGTCTTGACGTTACTGACCGGATCAATCGCCTTGGGTGGCTGCGCCAGCGGCCTGACGGGTGATACCTATAGCCGTGACGATGCACGTGTTGAACAAAGTGTACGCCATGCAGTCGTTACGGGTGTACGCCCTGTTGTACTGGAAGGCGAGTCATCTCAACTGGGCGTGTTGGGTGGCGCGGCCCTGGGTGGTATTGCTGGCAGTGAGATGGGCAAAGGCCGTGGCAGCGCGGCTGGTGCAATTGCAGGTGCAATTGTAGGTGGCATTGCCGGCGCAGCCATTGAGAAATCTTCCGGCACCAAGCAAGGGGTCGAGGTCACGGTCAAATTGGCCGATGGGCGCGAAGTCGCCATTGTTCAGGAGGCATCATCAAAAGAGATGTTCCGCCCGGGGGATAAGGTTCGCCTGTTGTCTCGAGGTGGTACCACACGTGTCACACCCGAATAATTCCGTTACAAGCCTGAAGCCCCCTGAATCGGTGCTTCAGGCCATTCTGATCTGCCATGGCTTTCGATTTCAGCAGTACTATCTCAGGCTGATATCCTGTATCTCTTTTTCGAAACGTGCTATATCCCCCCGCCCTCTGATTGTCTCCAGTCCTTTATCAAACTCTTCAATCAAAAATGCATTGCGTGGTAATTTACGGCTCAGGATCAGATGTAAGGTCTCAACCTGAAGCTCTTTAGGGTGATAAGTCAGGCGACTGGCTTCATCCGGTGTCAATTGCGCCAATAAGGACAAACCCACGATGCGGTTCATCGGGAATAGGTCGATTCGCCCACCAGCCAGTTTTCGCAAGTTGACAAGGTCACTACTGGCTACTGCTGTTTTAAGTTTGCCGAGCTGCCGCAACGCATTGAATGCCTTGCCATAATCGTAACCATCAGAAATACCAATCCGGTAGGGCTGGATGTCCGCCATGTTTTCCCAATTGAAACGCAGATTACGTCGATGAAAGAAAACATAGTCCCCATAGATCACCGGGGCACTGAAGTAAAACTGCTGCTCACGTTCTGCATTTTTAAGCCAGACCACCGATCCATCCCATGCCCCCTCCCTAGCCAGCTCAAAAGCCCGTTTCCAAGGAAAGAAGCCATATTCAACATTGATGCCACGTTCGGCATAAGCCACCCTGACAATTCGAGAAGCCAAGCCATCGTACGGCATCGCCGGCGACAAAAAAGGCGGCCAATCACCATTGGTCAACCGTACCGTCGTATCCGCATGGCTTGAGCCGGCAAGGAACAAATACAGCAGGCACCAGCCCCACGACCTCCTCAATACTCTCGTCATGCCATCCGCCGCACCACATATAATTGTGAAAATTGTATTTTACCCATATGACAGTTCGTTTCTTTCACTCGCGGCACCCCCATCTTTTGGGGCGGTTACCTAGTTTGCGTTGACATTGTTTCATAGTGCGAAATCATATCAACGGAGCCTAGGATAGTTCCTCACCTGTAGGCTGACTTTCAATATTTGCCGCTAAAACATGCTGGGCCAACGACCAATTGACATGTTCCCGTACTAATGGTGAGGGATCATCTGCTCGTGCTTGTAGTGCTGCTATCACAGCGGGGCTACTAGGAGCATTACCTAGGCCTACAGCCAGATTACGCAGCCAACGCTCGTAGCCAATACGATAAATGGCACTCCCTGCCATACGCAGTTGAAAGACTTCCTCCGTCCAGGCGAATAGATCAATCAGACTGCTACTGTCAAGGCCGTTGCGAATGGCGAAATCCGGTTCAGTACTATGCTGGGCGAAACGATTCCAAGGACAGGTCAGTTGGCAATCATCGCAGCCATAAACACGGTTACCGATCATAGGACGAAATTCAACTGGAATTGGCCCATGCAGCTCGATAGTCAAGTAGGAAATACAGCGGCGCGCGTCCACTTGGTAAGGTGCCACAATCGCTTGTGTCGGACAAATATCGATACAACGGGTACAACGTCCACAATGCTCCTGTACCGAGTCATCAGCTGGCAAAGGTAAGTCGGTAAAGATTTCGCCCAGAAAAAACATTGAACCAGCATCCCGCGACAACAGCAGCGTATGTTTACCACGCCACCCATTCCCAGCTTGGGAAGCCAGCTGTACCTCCATCACGGGCGCCGAGTCAGTAAATACCCGAAAACCCATTGGTCCTGCCACTTTATTGATCTTGTCTGCCAACTTTTGCAGTCGATTGCGCAGTACCTTGTGGTAATCACGTCCCAACGCATAACGGGAAATATAAGCAGCATCACCATCCTTCAGTGTTTCCCAGGCATCACGACTATTTGCCGGCACATAATTCATGCGACAGGAAATGATGGATAAGGTACCCGGTACCAATTCCGCAGGACGGGCACGTTTCAGCCCGTGACGGGCCATATAATCCATTTCACCATGATAGCCAGCCTCCAGCCAAGCCAACAACCCAGGCTCCATAATGGAAAGATCGATACCGGACACGCCAGCTTGCCCAAATCCCAGATCGTGCGCCCAGGTCTTGATATTGGCTTTGAGTAATTGGTAATCCATGGAGGGAGACTCGAAAGCATTCATATATTGCATCCATGTGATGATACTGGAAACGCCAATACAGTGCCGCATAGCGGATTGGCCTATAATCCCAGCCGCCGGGCTCATCTGCCAGGTATGAACGATTTGACCGCTTGCCAATCTATTGCCGATGTTGTCTACGGAGTTGCCATGTCCACTCGCCCTACCCTGCTGACCAGTCACCACCACTTACCGGATGAAGCAGCCACACTGGCACTGGGCGAACGACTGGCCCACTCCTTGCAGATGGGCTTGGTCATTTATCTGCAAGGAGACTTGGGTGCAGGTAAAACAACGTTATCTCGCGGATTGCTGAGAGGGTTGGGATTTACTGGCAAAGTGAAAAGCCCAACCTATACCTTGGTTGAACCTTATGTAATTTCTAGCTTATACTTGTATCACTTTGATTTGTATAGATTCAACGATCCGCTCGAATGGGAGGATGCGGGATTCCGAGAATATTTCAATGCCGAGTCAATTTGTTTGGTGGAATGGCCTGACAAAGCGAGCGGCTTGCTACCCGCTCCTGATCTTGCGATTTACCTGGATGTTGCCGATAGCGGCCGCAAGCTAAGGATCGACGCGCTTACTACACGTGGTCAACAATGCCTGAACCGATTTACCCCACCGAACTGACACCCACTGAATCTCGCCGGTCTTTTTTGAAAGCCGGGGCAGCTGCCATGTTACTGACACTGACCCGAGTCGGCCACGCTGAAGGACAACCGGTCATTGCAGCCGTACGGGTATGGCCCGCCAGCGACTATACACGCGTAACACTGGAATCTACCGAAGCGCTCACCTTCAAGACCCTATCGATCAAAAACCCGGAACGGCTGGTGGTAGACATCGAAGGTGTGGACCTTTCCAAAGCACTGGAAAGCCTAGCTGATAAAGTGGGTCCAGATGACCCTTTCATTCAACGGCTGCGAGCAGGCCGCTTCAAACCGGGTGTAGTACGCCTGGTACTGGATTTGAAAACCGAGGTCAAACCGCAAGTATTTACCATTCAACCCGTAGGCGAATACCAGCACCGACTGGTCATTGACCTGTATTCCCCAAGTAGTGCCGAAACCTTACTTGGGGCGGATAGCAAACCAAAGGATGAAGCTGCCAAATCAGCCCGCGATGACAAAGGTGACAAATCACCTACGCCGGAAAAAGACACCAGAACCGACACAACACAAGCCGAGAAGCCTACCAAGCGCGCAAGTGACGACGAAGAAGTTGACCGCCGCAAACTGGCGGTAGACCGGCTGATTACCATCGTGATCGACCCCGGACATGGAGGTGAGGATCCTGGTGCAATTGGAGCCAGTGGAACCCGAGAAAAAGATGTGGTGCTGTCCATTGCCAAAAAGCTGAAAGAAACCCTGGAGAAACAGCCCAATGTGCGCGTTGTGCTGACGCGAGACGAGGATGTATTCATTCCACTTGCCGGACGTGTAGCAAAAGCCCGCAAGTTGAATGCCGACTTGTTCGTCTCAGTACATGCCGATGCATTCTTACGGCCAGAAGCCAGAGGCAGCTCCGTATTTGCACTATCAGAAAAAGGTGCCACCAGCACGGCGGCCAAGTGGTTGGCAAAAAAGGAAAACGACGCCGACTTGATAGGTGGTGTCAAACTGGTCAACGTAAAAGATCGGTACTTGGCGCATACTTTGTTCGATTTGACACAGACAGCGACAATCAATGACAGCCTAAAGCTTGGCAAAGCTGTTCTCGGTGAGCTGGGTGGCATCAACAAGCTGCATAAGGATTCTGTTGAACAGGCGGGATTTGCAGTGTTGAAGTCACCCGATATCCCATCCATTCTGGTGGAAACAGCATTTATTTCCAATCCGGAAGAGGAACGCAAGCTGCAGGATGAGGATTACCAGTATAAGATGGCCAAAGCCATCAGCAATGGCATAAAACGTTACTTCGCAAAAAATCCGCCACTAGCCCGCACCCGGATTGCCTGATACTGGCCAAAGCCATATTCCCCTTAGAGCCTGTTCAAGGTCTGTGATGAGCGACCACCAGCGGGGTGAAGCGCAGCGCAAAAACTGGCGTGTAGGCGTGATACATGAGGATGTTGAGCAGCACATGAACCCCGATCGTGGTCGCGCAATAAGACATTGAACAGACTCTTCATCATCTCAATACCGCTTTTCAAAGTATGGCCTTGAGCTGAATGAATCACTCAAGGTCACCCTTCTTCTCTGGCCCGCTCTTATCGATCTGCAACTGCTTTAATCCCGAATTGATCATGTCAATTTCACACGGCCTCTCACGCTTTCTGCTGGCGGCCCTCTTACCTAATTGGCCCCCGGCTGTCATTGTTGACTGAAAAGCGTCGTTATTCCATGTAATATGGAATCAGATATGAATGCACACCCATGCTCGTTAGTCATACCCTATCGTTAGCGGTCACGGACATGGCAAGAGAAGTTTGTAACATGCGCGATTCCAAGATGATCATTCCCACCACTTACCATGCATGCTCGCAGCGTTGCTACCAATCGCAGTAGCACGCCATGACCCTACGTCTGAAATTCAATCTGGTTTTGTTCCTTGTCTGCCTGTGTAGCTTGGGTGGAACCAGCTATTACATTTATCGGTCGTTGTATCAGAATGCGTTGGAAGAAGTACGTCGTGAGTCACGTTTGCACATGGAAACTGCGCTCGCAGTACGCTTATACACCACACATCATGTGAAACCATGGTTTGACAAAGTAGCGCCCAACGAGCTGATTCCCCCCACTGTCCCGGCTTTTGCTGCCCGCCAAACAATGAGTGTGTTGCATGCGCGTTATCCTGGTTATGAATATCGCGAGGCAACATTGAATCCCACCAACCCAATCAATCGTGCAATGGGTTGGGAACGTGCACTGGTCGATCAATACCGCAGTGGCAAATTGACTGGTCAAGTTGAACACATCATTGAAGACAAGGGGGCACACGTACTCAAGGTGACCCGTCCGATTCAAATCAATAACGAAAGCTGCCTCAGTTGCCATGGAGATCCGGCCAAAGCAGATCCGATGATGCTGAAACACTATGGCGACAAAGCTGGCTTCAACTGGCATTTGAATGAGATTGTGGGTGCCCAGATCATCACGGTACCTGCAAATGTACCATTGGAGCATGCTCGCAGCGCATTCGTCATGGCACTTGCCTCTCTGATTGCAGGGTTTGCCGCCTTGTTCATCGCGCTGAACGTGATGCTAAGCCTCGCCATCATCAACCCAATGAGCCGAACCAATGCCTTACTGGAACACATGGCGGCCACAGATGGTTTGACTGGCTTGCTCAATCGTCGAAAATTCATGGAGAAACTGAATGAAGCCATTGAAACCAGCGGTGACGACCAGTTTCCGCTGTCAGTGATCATGTTCGATGTCGATCATTTCAAGCAGGTCAACGATAACCATGGCCACAAGACTGGAGATGAAGTACTACGCATCGTTGCGCACGCAGTCGGCAACCTGATCAAAGGTGGAGATAGCCTGGGTCGATTAGGGGGTGAGGAGTTTGCGGTGATTCTGCCGCATACCCCTCTGTCAGGGGCTGCCACACTGGCAGACGCCCTTCGCAAACATATTGCTGGGCTGTATTACCCAGCTGACCTGAAGATCACTGCAAGCTTTGGCGTGGCGTTGATGCGTGCGGGAGAATCGGCCGACTCGGTGCTACACCGAGCCGACGATGCATTGTATGCAGCCAAACGGGCCGGCCGCAATCAAGTCATCTGCGCGCCAGATGCGGGAGAGACTGATTCCCAGGACGTAACCAGTCATCCAGGAATGGATCACCGCTAGGGCCGAAGGTGTTTTCAAACTGTTCCGCCAAGCCTGTCGGCACCACGACAGGCAATTCATCCGCTCCAAGATTACGCAGGGCATACAACTGGTGACGGCCGGTATCAACCACCATCTGCTTGCTGACATCACGCCGGCGGGAATTCAATACTGGCATGGTCAATGGACGGTTGGTTTCAATATCACGGAACACCCGGTTCAAGTTCTCCAGATCACCAATCAGGCTGGACAGGCTACCCCGGTCATGGGTGATGCGATCGGCCAGCTTATCCAGACTTAGCGTCACCACACAACCATCTTCGTTCTCGAACAATCCTGCCAACAATGGGGGCAATAACTGCACCTCCCTGAAGCCCTGGTTGACCGGATTCGCCAATCTCACCACACAAGAGTTATATGTCATCACACCCTCCAATTGATTTATGTCAATTGGATTATTGGCATCATGAACAATAAAATCAAATGATTTCGACGTTACTGAGCAATTATATGCTAATGAATAGTAACAATGTTTTTGTATATATTTACCAGCCGAGCAGGTAACTGTGTCACATCAGATACGACGGTATATCCGTTTTTACCAAACAGGAAAGGCAGGTATTGTTGATGTTCGTTATCAACAGTGACACAAAATGGCAGCAGCCCCATGGCCCGAGCGGACTGCACCGCCTGACGGGTATCTTCCAGGCCGTAACGGCTATCGTACTGGTCCAGATCATTGGGTTTGCCATCCGTCAGCACCAGCAATAATCGCTGCGCAGCAGGTCGTTTTGACAATATGGCCGAGGCATGTCGAATAGCGGCACCCATACGGGTATAGAATCCGGGCCGTAAAGCCGCAAGTCGGCCACGTATCCGGTCATCGTAACGCTCGTCAAACCCTTTCAATAAGTGGCAGCGGACATGATGCCGGCGCACCGATGAAAAGCCGTACAAAGCATAACGATCACCCAATGCACAGAGTACTTCACTGAACAGGAACAACGCATCGCGGATGACATCGATCACCCGTTGCCGGTCACTCACCCACGCATCCGTCGACAGTGACAAATCTGCCAGCAGCAGGCTGGCAACGTCACGCTGGTGTGGACGAATGGCGCTGTACAGTGCAGGCTCGGTCATTAGCAGCCCGGTTGTCCGATCCGCCGCAAAACGGACACAGGCGTCCAGATCCAATTCATCACCACTTGTTTGCCCCTTCAAGCGCAGGCGTTGCGGTGCCAGGGCCTGAAACTGTCGGCGTAATCGCTGTGCTGTTGGTTTCAGATGGAGTGGCAACGCACATGGAACCGCATCCCGCGACAGCATCATTTGAACCTGGCAATGATCCGGTTGCAACCGTTGCTGCCGGTAATGCCACTCTGGCAATAGGATGCCATCGGCCAGCACCAGGTCATCGTCCTGTTCCGATGGTAGATCCAGATCAAACTTCACTCGGCTGACACCTGCCCGAGCATCCCTGGTCACACTCATCACATCCAGATCATCGGCAGCCTTAGCTGCATCGGCTTGCTCGTCCTCATCCAACGGGCGATTGACCTTGACGTACTCTGCCCAGGAAAACAGGCTTTCAGCACGAAACAACAGCATGAAGCCGTCTTTGCCATCCGGCATGTCAACCGCCTCGGCTTTACGCTTGCGGACACCACCAGATTGGCTGGCAGGCGTAGAAGAAGGTGCCTCTGGTATGGCCGAACCGGCCTGCCGCTTGCCGCCGGCTGTTACAGGAGCGGGATGTAGCCATAATGTAACTGGTTGTGGTGGTCGTCTACTACTAGGTAGAACCGTCACGCTTCCCGGCACCAGCAAAGCCTGACGAATGGCTTGCTCAACCCTTGCCTCATCAGTGGGCAACGCTACCGGATCAGGTCGAATCGCCAGATATGCCGCCACCAGCCGCTGATATCTCACTTGCAAGCCGGGCCAGACAGATAAGGTAGCAATCGTGGCCCGCTGACCATGGACGAACCACATCACAGGCTCGACATCCGTTTGTGCCGCCAATGCAATCAACCAGAGATATAAATCACGATTGAGTACAAGATCGGGAAACACATCGATACGCTCGGGCAAGAACAGCGTGTTGCCGTCAGTCCACGCGTATTCTTGATGAGTACCAATACCCGCAATACGTTCCAGCCAGTTTCGACGGGCGCCATGTTGTTCCGGTGTACCAGAGGCTACAGTCAACGCAGCGTCACCCCCCAGGGCGCGGAAGAAGATTGGGGCCATTCTGGCCATGTCCGACAAATTGACACGAGCTTCCGGGAAGCCACGATACGCGGCTTTCCTGATCAAGCGGTCCCACAAGCCACCAACGATCTCTTCCATACTTCAGCCCATCACAGTTGAGACTGGATATAGTTCTGCTCACCCATCAGCCTGATCAACTTGAGCTGCTGTTCCAGCCAATGCGCGTGATCATTCTCGGTGTCATCCAGCATTTGTTTCAGAATGTCGCGGGTAACATAGTCACCAGCAATCTCCACCACAGCAATTGCTTTGCGCAACGCATCAATGACTTCGTATTCCAGTGCCAGATCGTTCTCCAACATGCTCTGCACCGTGCTGCCAATACGTAGTGGATGTGCCGGCACCATGCCGGGCGTACCACCCAGGAACAAGATCCGACGGATCAGTTGATCGGCGTGCAGGGTTTCGTCTTCCATTTCGTGACCAATGCGGGCGAACAACTTGGTCAGGCCCCAGTCCTCATACATTCGGGAATGGATAAAGTACTGGTCACGCGCCATCAACTCGCCGGCCAGCAGTGTGTTCAAAATATCGATAACTTGGGATTGTGTTTGCATGAAGAACTACCGGGTTATGAACAGGATTGCTGTCCTCGCGCCTGCCGCGCATCCAATGCCGCTTCTGACGCTGCTTGAGCCTCATGCACCCAGTGCAGTAACGCCCCCTGCTGATTTGCCGTCTGAACCTGCGAACAGGTATCAATACACTGACCGCATTGCACACAGGCAAACATCAGTCGTTTCACGTTGCGCGGCTTCAGACGCATCGGACAAACATGATCACAGGCAGAGTAGCAACTGGCGCAATCGGCGGCGCGATGACGAGCGAAGCCTACCACCATCGCCCGCTTGTTGCCCATCCAAGCCAGACTTTGAAACAAACCGACAGCACAGGCATAGCGACAGAACAGATGTCTGGCAAACAGGAATTCGATCAAAAAAGCGAGTGCTGCCGCCAGCAGAAAGATGGTCTGATTGCGTGTCAAGGCAACCCGGCACAGATTGCCGTAGATTTCAGCGGGAGGGAGCAGATAGGTCAGCAACACCACCGACCACAATGCAGCAAACCCTGCCGCCAATGGCAGTATCAGCCACCACCAGCGAGTATCGGGTTGAAAGGGTGAGCCATCTGGCTGCCGATTCGGTATCAGCTTGACATCCCATAGGCTTTGCTTGCCAATGGCACGATGCATGACCTGATTGATGGTTTCCACCACAGAAAAATGCGGACACACCCACCCGCAATACAAGCGTCCCCATCGCCACGCCACATAAATTACAACGCCACCAATCAGCACCAGCGGTAGAAAACCACGCCAGACCAGATTCAATGCTGCGGCCTGTGTGCTGATCCGGCCAGCCAGCAAGTCATCCAACCCTAAGGTCCAGTTGTAGCCAAGCAAGATGAAATGTTTCAGGTTGAGATCAAGCCGGAACAGATCAAACACAGGCGCCAACACAAACAGCAAGAAGAAACCGGCTTGCATCAGCAAGCGCCAGCGCTGTACCGGCCACCCCAGCCAGCCACGATGAACAATTACCACTGGCTGAATGGGAAATACACTGTGCAACGGCGCGTTCATAACGAGCTTACCACCTACGAATACCAATTAACGGGTAGCGAAACTCTTGCCCTGCAGCAGCCCTGGACCAAGCATACAGCGCCATCAGAATCAAAGCGGAATGGCAGCAGATGAAATACAACAGCAACACCACCCATGTCCCCGGCACCGTCAGCCCCCCCATACCGACAATCGATATCGACACCATGCCCAGCAGCACGCCTGCCCATATACTGGCCCACACCGCACCACGAACATGGCAACGTACCAATGCAGCCGAATGATGCCAGTGCCGTCGGGCAATCAATAGCAGTACCACAAATGCAACGCCTGGCAGTAAGGTGATGTTAAGCAGGTTCATCAACTGCGCACGTGCAGCCAACTGAATAGCGACACCATCGCGCATGATCATCGCCCAAACCCGGCCAGAATCACTTCACGTAATGCCATCGCGGTATCCGGGTCGTCAGTCAACGGTTCAACCAGTGCCGCTTCACAAGCCGCAGCCGGCTCACAGCCAGCCCGAATCAAATTGGCGGCATACACCAACAGGCGTGTTGATGCCGCCTCTTCCAGGTCATGCCCAGTCAGCTTGCGCATGCGTTGTGCCAAATCCACCAACTGTGCTGCCACCTTGTCATTCACGCCGCTTTCAGCGATGACAATGCGGGTTTCCAGCTCGGGGGGAGGGAAGTCGAAGCCCAATGCGACAAAACGCTGCCGTGTCGAGGGCTTCAGACTTTTCAGCAAATTCTGGTAACCTGGGTTGTAGGACACCACCAACATGAACTCATCCGGTGCCTGCAATTGTTCGCCGGTGCGTTCGATTGGTAGCACCCGACGGTCATCGGTCAACGGGTGCAGCACCACTGTCGTATCCTTGCGTGCCTCGACAATCTCATCCAGATAGCAGATCGCCCCTTGTCGAACAGCACGAGTCAATGGGCCATCGGCCCAATAGGTTTGCCCATCACCAATCAGGTGCCGGCCTACCAGATCTGCTGCTGTCAGGTCATCGTGGCAGGAAACGGTAATCAGCGACCTGCCCAGACGTGCGGCCATGTGTGCAACAAATCGGGTCTTACCACACCCCGTTGGGCCCTTGATCAATAGTGGTAGTCGATTGCGGTAGGCATGCTCGAACAACTGGCACTCGCTACCCAATGGCTGGTAAAAAAGCGGGCTGCCAAGCCCTGCACTGTCCGGTGGCATTCCCGTGTCGTTCATCATGCGTTCCAGAATCCTATTCAATATGCGATGGCAATCAAACCAAGTACCAGCAGCAACCAGCCATGCACCAAGCCTCGCCACAACCACTCCACCCGACGCAGGTCCATGAAGTGATCAATCACCAAATGCCCCTTGAGCAGCGTCACCCCCAACAGCCCAAATACCACCTGACGTCCAGTCATGCCGACCTCGCCAATGGCAAAGGTAGCCAGTGTCAGCAGTAATAAAACCATCCATAGCCCGGTCCGTGCTTTGATGTGCATCAGCTTTGCCTCAATGAATCACGTAAACCAACGGGAACAACACAATCCATACCAGATCGACCATATGCCAATAGGACGCTCCCGTTTCCACCCCCGCATGGTCCTGTGCCGAATAGCCTCCCCGCCATGCCTTGATGGCACACGCGACAAGGATGATCATACCGAGCAATACATGCAGAAAATGGAAGAACGTCAACGACAGGTAGAACATGTAAAAGGTGTTGGTCGACAAGGTAATATCAGCCGCCAGCTTGTCCGCAAATTCGACCAGCTTGATCGCCACAAACACGGCCCCACATCCTAGCCCTGCCATCAGCCACCAGCAGCATGGTCGGCCCAACCCTTGCCGAACCGCTGCAACAGCTTGCACCACACAGTAACTGCCGGTAATAAGCACCACGGTATTGATCGCCCCAGATACCCGGTCCAACGTCAACTGTGACGCATTGAACAATTCGATGTGTCGGGCACGCGTAAAGGCATAGGCAACAAAGAACACGCCAAATACGAGGAGTTCAGCAAAAATGAAAAACCACATTGCCAAATCACCCGGTAACGGTGATACAGGACGCGCAGTTGCAGCATCAGACATGATGACGGGTCACCACCAACACAGGCCTAACCTGATCCAGGTGGCGATAACAGAAGTGGGCCAGCGCATATTGAAGCATTGCTACTGGCCACACGACATTGATGCAGGTCAGCTTTGAGGAAACCGCCTGATAGCCGATCCAAACTTTAAAAGCAATGGTAAACACTACAGACATCGACCACCCACATGGCCCACCTGAGCAAGGCCCAGTCAGCCCAAGGGCTTGTTCAATCGTGAAACACTATTTCACGATTTGATTGATCGACCAGCCTTTTGCTTTGACATCCAGTGCCCAGCGCTTTTCAGGCGGCAACAGATCATTGAATAGAATCTTGTGTTGTTTCAGCAAAGTACAACGACTCTTATTCACTTTATTGATAGTCCCGCACTCCGCCTCATAGGTACTGGTCAAATACCAATAACCTTTTTCCGGTTCCCCCAACGCTTTGTGATAGCGACCGTAATATTCACCAGCCAACATTCTGGCGCTCAGGTGCTTGTCCGCAATAGCGCCATAAGCAGCAATCACTTCCCAAAGTGCAGCCAACGGCTCTGGCCGCTTATCGATATCTTCAATGATTGGTCGGATATTCATCTGGGTGGTACCTTGAGACTCGACTATCATGCCCCAACCGGATGTTCCGAGGATTTTTTCCTCAAAACAGACCAACCGATTATTCTGCAATCCGCCGTAGTTCATGGCAATCTCGATTGAACCAGCATCGGCCTGCTTCTTCTGATCGGCAACAAACTTGGCAAATGCTGCCTTCTTTTTATTGCCAATCAATACATCACAATCTTCCAGATCCGCGTCAGTCAACGCCGCTGCATGTCCCACACTGACACAAGCCATGGTCAATGCTGCCACCCACTTCAAAGGCCACATGTATCTTCACCTCCATCATGTTGTGATCACGCATCATAACTGAAGTGGTTATGGGCACCCGGTACTGCTAACTGATGATCAGAACTGGAAAGTCAGCTTGTTGATACGGCAAGCAAAGCTATGAATGACGGTATAACGGAGTTGGTGCGCGCGAATCGCCTCGAACACTTCATCCATATGCGCCTTTCCATTGGGTGAAATGGTAATCAGGTCATACTGCGCGGTGGGAATGGCCCGATCAAAGATATGATTGTGTTCGAGCGAATAATTCTCGATGACAGACCCGCCGGGTTTGGTATCCATTGGCAGCACATCGTATCCTTGTAACAAATGAAATGCCTTGGTACCAATTGAAACCGTGTCGTCGGCACTATTGAAATAGAGCGTCATGCCTGGTGGTACGATCACCTTGCCCGACCCGCTTCGAAACATGCCGCGGCTGGGCGTATAGCCGCCATGAGACAGCAGCAAAGCCGTCGTTGCCTGATCTCCGATGCGCGTGATAACTACATTTTTATGTCTTGATACAGTTTTCATTTTTCCCCTTGATACATACTGCGTAAAAGAACAATTTGTCAGGTACCGGCTTGGTTTAGTTCCATGGTTCATGCGAATAAGCAAATGAAAACGTTACATTCTTATTCTTTGGCTAGTTTTTTCCGGTATGGCTGCGTCATACAAATATGCTGAAACCCGATACGTTCCAGAATCGGCCTGCTCATGGGTGATGCATCCACCGCCACAAATTCATAGTGACGTTGCCTTGCCTCAACAAAACGGACATGAAACAAATCGCCATAGACACCTCTGCCACGAAAAGCCGACAACACCGCACCACCATGGAGCTCTGGAAAACGGGAACCTGCTGGGTACTCAGTCCAACCACTACCGATAGGTTGTCCGTCATGATAGGCACCAAACATCGACAAGGTTTCAGGTCGATTCAGCAACGTGTCAACCAATTGCTCATATAGCCAGCCAAAATCCCGCTCCCACACTTGCTCCTGTACTGCCACCACATCGGCCAAGCCGGCTAAGTCATCAATCCGTTTCACATCCCATTCCCGTTGCCGAGCTGACACCTTCAGCGCAGCCTCCTGCAACGAGAACATCATCAATGCTTCTTCCTCATCCGGCACAAAACCTTGTGCGCGCAATAACGCTGCCAAACTCTCAGGCTGATCGAATGCATAAACCTTCCATTCAAAATCCACGCCCAAGGTATGAAAATAATCCGTCTGCTCCATAATCTGACTGGCAGTCTGATCAACAGGCAAATCGGTATACATGACGACTCCCTCCATGCCATCCAGCAATGGGGTGTAACGTACGAAACCTGGAAAACCTTCATGCTTGAAGCCATCGATCTGCTGATGTCGACGATCAGCAACATATTGTTGAAATAGAGTCAGCTTGTTCATCAATCTCTTACCTCGGTTTATTCAATTTATGAGTTATCCATACAAGGCCTTAGAGGTTAATTGCACAACATGGCAAGATCAATATCAGAAATTGGTTCCAGCAAAACTGATAATCAGCGCGTACTTATGATTTTGATATATGTTCAAACTGGATACTTATTATTCACAGTATTTTTTACTAAGAATAGCCAAAATAAAAACGCAGCGATAACGCTGCGTTTTTGTTCATTTCAGCAGATTGTCTAACATATCAAGCCATCTTGATGTGTTCACCCTTCACAAAAAAACTCAACACATACAATACCAACCCAACCATGAACACCACACCACTCCCCTCACGCAACCAGTAAAATAGCGCTACCTGATCCTGCGCAGCCATGAAAGGCATGGGAGTTGCCGAAACACGTTGTAGCCAGATTTGTAGAATACCGGCAGCGGTCAGGAACAGGGTGATGAATACCATGGCAATGGTCATTAGCCAGAAAGACCACATCTCCAGCACTTGCGCACGTTCCGAATTCGCAGTGCGACCACGCAGTACGGGCATGGCATAACTGATGATGCACATCACCACCATGGCATACGCACCATAGAACGCCATGTGGCCGTGGGCGGCAGTGATCTGTGTACCATGGGTGTAGAAGTTGACTGGTGCCAATGTGTGCAGAAACCCCCATACGCCGGCCCCCAGAAAGGACATCACTCCGGTACCCAATGCCCACAATGTGGCAGCCTTGTTGGGATGGTCGCGTTTGCGACGGTTGACCATGTTGAAAGCAAATACCGTCATCATGAAAAATGGAATAGGCTCTAGTGCGGAGAAAATACTACCCCACCACTGCCAATATTCCGGCGTGCCGATCCAGTAATAGTGGTGACCCGTACCGATGATACCGGTGATCAGTGTCATGGCGATGATCACATACAACCACTTCTCGATCACCTCACGATCCACACCCGTTACCTTGACCAGCACAAACGCCAGCAGTGCACCCAAGATCAGTTCCCACACGCCTTCCACCCACAGATGTACCACCCACCACCAGAAGTACTTGTCCTTGACCAGATTGGACGGGTTATAAAACGAGAACAGGAAGAAGATGGCCAAACCCCACAAACCTAGCAACAGCACCAGCGAGATGGTGGTCTTGCGACCAGCCAGTACGGTCATGGTGATGTTGTAGAGGAATGCCAACGCCACCACCACGATACCAATCTTGGTCAGCAACGGTTGTTCGAGGAATTCCCGACCCATGGTTGGCAAGATATCGTTACCTGTCATCTGTGCCAGCGTGGCGTATGGCACCATCAGATAGCCCAGGATGGTCAACGCACCCGCCACCAGAAATATCCAGAACATGGCGAGAGCCAGCCTGGGGCTATGCAGCTCGCGTTCCGATTCTTCTGGTATCAGATAATACGCGCCGCCCATAAAGCCAAACAGCAACCAGACGATGAGCAGGTTGGTGTGCACCATGCGCGCCACATTAAAGGGAATGGCCGGGAACAGAAAGTCACCGACCACATATTGCATGCCCATGATCAGGCCAAACACAATCTGCCCGATGAACAGGCCGATCGCGGCGATGAAATACGGTTTCGCCACCGCTTGGGATTGGTATTGCATGGTTTTCTCCGTGTTGATCCAAGCTATTGGTTGCGGTGAGATGAATGCTGTCGCGCCGGAGTGAATCCCGAACGACAACATGACTCGACAGTTATCCCCCCCTCACGATCGGTACGGGTCAGCCTTCGATGTTGGGTGGCCATTTGTTGGTCTTGATCTCCGAGCTGTATTTGAGGAAAGCCACCATGTCGTCCAATTCAGCTTCAGTGAAGTCGAACTGTGGCATTTGGCGACGGCCAGGGGCACCGGTGGGTTGCGCCTTGATCCAAGCCTTGATGAAATCCGGCCCGCGACGAGGGTAGACATTGCCCAGCTCCGGCGCGAAATAAGCTCCTTCACCCAGCAAGGTGTGACAGCCAATACAGTTACGCGTCTCCCACAAGTGCTTGCCGCGAACAACCTGCGGTGTCAGGTTTGCACTGTTGTCGTACTTGGGGAGGGCTTTGACGGTATCAAATGTCAGGGCGAGAAACAGCAAAAAGAAAAATACCGCACCACCATAAAAAATATTGCGCGCGGTGGACTTGGTAAAGGTTCCGCTCATGGGTCAGCTCCCTTGTTCAGGTAACACCAGGAACAGTAGGCCCAGTGCTCACCTTTTGATTTCAGGTGTCGCCAATTTAATCGCTGGCATGCCTCGCCCTCATTGATGGATATCAAATAAAACCAGCCTCGCACACCATTACGTGCCATTTCTGACAAGCCATCGTCCTTTCGAACTAGTTCCCCTAGTTCTTCTGCCATTCCTGCGTTTTTTGCTGCATTTGATACGCATCAATGCCAACAGATCGTCAAAGCGGGATGCTGTCGGCAACCAATCAACTGCCGACGCCAGTTCCAGTAAGCCTTGGCGCGGTACCTGACTTGGGTGTCTCGTTCCGATCAAGGAGAACAATATGAAGCGCAAGGGATATTCGCGGATGGCCAAGCTGTTCGTGCTGGCAACATTACCCTGGGCAGTGGGCAGCGCCTTGGCAAATGATACCAAGCAAGAACACAGCAATACGCCATCTGCCCAGTATTCAGCTGGAGGGGGGTCACCGCTGGCCAAGGAGGACATGCACCAGAATGTAAATCCCAAAGCGCCATCCATGACGGAAAAGGAGTTCACGCAAGGCAAGCAAATCTACTTTGAACGCTGTGCAGGCTGTCATGGCGTGTTGCGAAAAGGCGCTACAGGCAAACCCCTGACAACCGACAAGACCCTGGCTGCCGGCACTGACTATCTCAAGGTGTTCATCAAATATGGTTCCCCGGCAGGGATGCCGAATTGGGGTACCTCAGGCGAGCTGACCGATGACGAGGTCGATCTGATGGCTCGCTATATTCAGCAAGAGCCACCGACCCCACCGGAATTCGGCTTGGAAGATATGAAGAAGACATGGAAGGTACTGATTCCAGAGGATAGGCGGCCGAAGAAGAAAATGAACAGCTTCAATATCGAGAACCTGTTCTCCGTCACCTTGCGCGATACCGGGGAGGTCGCGCTGATCGATGGCGACACGAAGCAGATCATCAATATCGTCAAAACTGGCTATGCCGTGCACATCTCGCGCTTGTCAGCATCTGGCCGGTATCTGTTCGTGATCGGGCGTGATGCCAAGATCAACATGATCGACCTATGGATGGAAAAACCTGACAACGTCGCCGAGATCCGTGTCGGCCTGGAAGCACGGTCGGTCGATACCTCCAAGGCCAAAGGCTATGAAGACAAGTACGCAATCGCCGGTGCCTACTGGCCACCACAGTACGTGATCATGAAAGGCGATACGCTGGAGCCCCTGAAGATTCAGGCGACACGTGGCATGACCGTCGACACACAGGAATTCCACCCGGAACCGCGTGTCGCATCGATTGTCGCCAACCATCACAAGCCGGAATTCGTCGTCAATGTGAAAGAAACCGGCAAGATTCTGATGGTGGATTATTCAGACCTGGATAACCTGAAAACCACCAGCATTGATGCCGCTCGCTACTTGCATGACGGTGGCTGGGACATCACCAAACGTTACTTTCTGGTTGCTGCCAACCAATCCAACAAGATTGCCGTGGTTGATACCGTGACCGGCAAGCGCGCTGCACTGGTGGATGTCGGCAAGATTCCACACCCCGGCCGGGGCGCCAATTTCACCCACCCGAAATTCGGGCCAGTCTGGGCCACCTCACATCTCGGGGCCGAAGATATTTCGTTGATTGGTACAGACCCGGCCAAGCATAAGGCCAACGCCTGGAAAGTGGTGCAGGTGCTGAAAGGCCAAGGCGGTGGCTCATTGTTCATCAAAACCCACCCGAAATCGAAAAACCTGTGGGTGGACACCCCACTGAACCCGGACACCAAAATCAGCCAGTCCGTGGCCGTCTATGACATCAATGACCTAAATAAACCGGCACAGATCATCGACATCGCCGGTTGCGCCAAAGATCTGGGTGAAGGTGCCAAACGGGTGGTACAGCCGGAATACAACAAAGCTGGTGATGAGGTCTGGTTTTCGGTGTGGAGTGCCAAGGACAAACGCTCGGCGATCGTGGTGGTGGACGACAAGACCCGCAGCTGCAAGAAGGTCATTGCCGACGCCAAGCTGATCACGCCGACCGGCAAATTCAACGTGTACAACACCCAACACGATATTTACTGATTCGCGCGAACGGGCGGTCGTGAACCGCCCACTCTCACTTCAAGGAGAAGAACATGCTGTTACGTTCCTTACTCGCCATTGCCGGTGTCGCCTGCCTGTGGTTGGCGAACCCAGCCAGCGCAGCAGTCGATGCAGCCAAAGCACAAGAGCTGTTGGGTAAATCTGGCTGTGTGGCCTGCCACACCAAGGATAAAAAGCTGGTTGGTCCCGCCTTCCAGGAGATTGCCAAAAAGTACAAAGGCAATGCTGGTGCCGAGGCACAACTGATCAAAAAAGTGGTAGATGGCGGCACGGGCACTTGGGGGCCGATCCCAATGCCACCCAACAAGGGAAAAGGTAGCGATGCCGATTTCAAACTGATGGTGCAGTACATCCTGGCTCAGTAAGCAATTGCCATGCGTACCGCATTCATGTTGCTACTCAGCTTGGCCCTGGTCAGCCCGAGTCCCGGTGCACCGCTGTCGTCTCAGCGGCAAAGCCAGTTGCTACATTTGCTGAAACAGGACTGCGGTGCCTGCCATGGTATGACACGCAAAGGAGGGCTAGGCCCACCTTTGACAGCGCATGCATTGAACGACAAACCCACCGACAGCCTGGTCGCTACCATTCTGTACGGCCGCCCGGGCACCGCCATGCCACCTTGGCAAGCCTTTGTGACCGAAGCAGAAGCGCTCTGGCTCATCCAATGGATAAGCAATGAATCGGGCAATGATCCGCCAGTATCTCGTTAACTGGCTTGGGCCACGATCTGGTCGCCCTGCCCTGTCAGCAGATAATCTCAATCCGCTTGAGCACGGCCGGTATTCGCCATATCTTGTTGCAGCTTTGCTTGGCATAACATTGCTGGCAGGTTGTGCCACAACAGATCACAGTCAGGCAACGGGTGATCTCGGCGTGATCGTTGAACGGGCCGATGGTGCCGTGCAGATTGTCGAACGCAGCCGACATCGCAGTCTGGCTACCATTTCTGGTCTTGGCGACCTCTCCCATGCATCGGTGGTGTTCTCGCACGATGCACGCTTTGCCTATGTGTTTGGCCGCGACGGCGGCTTGACTAAGCTGGACCTGCTTGAACGCCGCATCGCCAAACGCGTGATACAGGCTGGCAACAGCATTGGTGGTGCCATTTCGCAAGATGGCCGCCTGGTGGTGGCACAAAACTACGAGCCAGGTGGCATCCGGGTATTCGATGCAGACTCGTTGGAAACCCTGGCGACCATCCCCGCTGTCACAGCGACGGGTCAGCCCTCCAAAGTCGTTGGCTTGGCAGATTTACCAGGTAACCGGTTTGCCTACGCCCTGTTTGAAGGTGGCGAAATCTGGGTAGCCGATCTCAGCCAGCCACGAGCCCCCCGCATCACCAAATTCCCAGCCGGTCTCCAGCCCTATGATGGCCTGGTCAGCAGTGAAGGTCGTCATTACATAGCGGGCCTGTTTGGCGAAGACGGATTGGCCTTACTCGATACGTGGTATCCAGAACGTGGTACACAACGCATCCTGCCTGATTACGGCAAGGGCACAGCAAAACTGCCTGTTTACAAAATGCCGCATTTACGTGGTTGGGCCCTGACCAGCAGCCGCGCCTTCCTGCCGGCCATCGGTCGTCACCAGGTTCTGGTTGCCAACCGGCAGGATTGGCGCGAGATCGGGCGCATCCCAGTACTGGGCCAACCCGTGTTTGCCATGGTCGAACCCTCGCAACGCCGTGTCTGGGTCAATTTTGCATTCCCTGACAATGACAAAGTTCAGGTGATTGATACAGATACCTTGCAACCGATTGCCACACTGCTGCCAGGCAAAGCCATTCTGCATATGGAGTTCTCTGCGCGTGGTGATGAGGCCTGGCTATCAGCCCGTGACAGCAACGAAGTGGTGGTATTCGACACCAACACCTTGCAAACCATAGCCAGGCTGCCTGCGCGCAGCCCCTCCGGCATCTTTTTCACTTGGCGAGCACATCGCATCGGGATGTAAATCATGGGTATCTGCCTTGAATCAGCCATCAAGTTTGACCACCAACATTGGCACTTTCAGTTGCTGAACGACTACCAGCGGGATCTACCTGTCGTACCCAAACCTTTTCAGATAATGGCTGACGAATTGAGTGTCAGCGAGCCACAGGTCCTGAACACGTTACAACATTGGCAGGATACCCAGGTAGTCAGCCGTGTCGGCACTGTGTTTCAGCCCAACACGGTCGGTTATTCCACGCTAGCGGCGATGGCGGTTCCCAATACACGGCTCGACGCAACCGCAGCGCTCGTTTCGGCCCGGCTTGAGGTTAATCACAATTATCAACGGGAGCATGTTTTCAACCTGTGGTTTGTCGTTACCACCCCAACCATTGAACAGCGTGAAACCGTACTGACAGAGCTGGCAGCAACCTGCAACTTGCCATTGATCTCGCTCCCCCTGGTTCAGGACTATCACATCGACCTCGGTTTCGATTTGCAACACGGTACGACACCTCACCGCAATCAACCCAGCCGTCGAGTCCACCCAACACCGCTGCAGCGACACCTGCTACGGATCATGAGGAATGGGTTACCGCTGGTCAGCCGGCCATTTGCACAACTTGGGCGACAGATCGATCAGTCCGAACCCTGGGTCATGCGCCAAATCAATGATTGGCTGGATAACGGAGCAATCCGGCGCATGGGGTTGATCGTCCGTCATCATGAACTGGGATTCACCGCCAATGCCATGGCTGTGTGGGACATACCCGATGAAAGGGTTCATGCCATCGGGCAGCAATTGGCCATGGAGCCCGGAGTGAACCTGTGCTACCTGCGTCAACGTGCCCTGCCTGCTTGGCCATACAACCTGTTCTGCATGATTCACGGCCGTCACCGCCTAGCCGTAGAAGCCCGATTGGCGACACTAAACAATCAGCTCGGCCTGGCTCATTATCCACAAACCGTGTTGTTCAGCGTCAAGCGGTTCAAACAGTGTGGAGCTTGTTATGGCTGACAACAGGTTGGACACACTGGATTGCCAGATCATCAATCGCATGCAACGCGGTATGCCCATTTGCAGCCAACCTTATCAAGCCATCGCCGATGAATTGGGTATCAGTGAGCCTCGATTACTGGCCCGATTACACGCGTTATTGGCAGACGGCGTACTGACGCGGATTGGTCCGATGTACCAGATCGAGAAAATGGGCGGTCGATTTTGTCTGGCAGCCATGGCGGTACCCACGTCGGATTTCGATCGTATTGCGGCCATCGTCAATGCCTTTCCCGAAGTTGCGCACAACTACCAGCGCGATCATCACCTCAATATGTGGTTTGTGGTGGCCTGTGCCAGCCCACAAGCCCTGTTTGACACAATAGAGCGGCTCAAAGCCGCCACTGGGTTGCACGTATATGCAATGCCAAAGGAGAAAGAGTTCTTCGTCAACCTCTATCTCCCCGCCTGACGGGGTGAGGAAAAACAACCGTGAAGATACAAGCGCATTACCGCCGTTTTCTGTTATTGACCTTGAGTGCATTGGCTGTGGCCAGTGTATCAGCCGCCGACATCGCCTACCCGGACCTGATCAACAAAGCCGGTCGACAACGCATGCTGTCCCAGCGCATCGTCAAAGCGTATCTGCAGATGGGCGCCAACGTCTTGCCGGATCAAGGCCGGCAGGTACTGGCTGACTCCATCAAGACCTTTGAACATCAGCTGGCCGATCTGAAACAGGCCGAACTGTCCCAGGTGGTCGAAGTCGCCATTGAGCATGAAGAACAGCAGTGGAGGGCCTTCCGGGAGCTTGCCAGTGGGCCGGTCAACCAAGTATCTGCCAAAAAGCTTCAGGCCCAATCCGACCTGTTGCTGGCCAGTGCCAATGCCGTGACCCTGGCATTGCAGGAAGCCTATGGACAGCCTGCCGGCCGATTCGTCAATCTGGCAGGACGTCAGCGCATGTTGTCACAACTGTTGTCACGACAATATCTTGCCAAGTATTGGGGAATAGCCCATGCCGATGATGACAAGGCCACTCAGGATGCACGTGGCGAATTCGGGCGCAATCTGGCCCAACTCAGCGGGACACCCAACCTCACCATCACATTGAAGCAACAACTGGATCTGGCCAGCCAACAATGGCTTTTTCTGGATACCGCGTTGACACAGCCACATAACGCCAACAATGCGCAAAGTGTGGTCAGCACCAGTGAACGGATACTGGAAGTGCTGGATAACGTCGTCAGCCGTTTTGAAAAGAGCAAGTAATGGATGAGATCGACCACCGTCTGATTCGCCTGACCCAAGCTGGCCTGCCACTGGTATCCAGGCCTTATGCCACCCTGGCGACAGAGCTTGGGCTGACCGAGCAGATGGTGATTGATCGCATGCAGGCCATGCAACGACAGGGACTGATCCGTCGAGTCGCTGTCGTACCCAATCATTACGCACTGGGTTATCGACATAACGGCATGACCGTGTGGGATATCGATGACGAACAGATCGCCGATATCGGTATACGTATCGGTGCGTTGCCTTTTGTCAGCCATTGCTATCAGCGTGCCCGTCACCTGCCAGACTGGCCTTACAACCTGTTTGCCATGGTGCATGGCAAAACCCGTGAACAAGCCGACCAGCAGGTAGCACAGATTCGCGCCCTGCTAGGGAATGCCTATCGGCATCATGCCGTGCTCTACAGTACCCGTATTCTCAAAAAAACCGGCCTGCGCCTACCGGAGTGACATCATGTTTCGCCTCAGCCAGTTCATGCAGTCGCTGCACCACCTTCAATCTCAACCGTTGCTTGGTCAAACACCAACCCAGCGCCGTCACCCGCCTGGACCGGTTGTGATCTGGAATCTCATCCGTCGCTGCAACCTGACCTGTAAGCATTGCTATTCCATCTCTGCCGATACCGATTTCAAAGGCGAACTGAGCACAGAAGAAATCTACACCGTGATGGATGACCTCAAGCAGTTTCAAGTACCGGTGCTGATTCTGTCTGGCGGCGAACCGCTGATGCGACCGGATATTTTCGACATTGCCCGCCGGGCCAAGGCCATGGGCTTTTATGTAGGGCTATCCAGCAACGGCACGCTGATCAGTGAACACAATATCGATGCCATTGCCACAACGGGCTTCGACTATGTTGGCATCAGCCTTGATGGTATCGGCGTGACCCATGACCGCTTCCGGCAAAAGATGGGTGCCTTCGATGCATCCATGACGGGCGTTCGTTTGTGCAAAGCAAAAGGTATTCGGGTTGGCATCCGCTTCACCATGACCCAAGACAACGCACCAGAACTGCCACAACTACTGGCCCTGATGAATACAGAACAGATCGACAAGTTTTACTTCTCCCACCTCAATTATGCTGGGCGCGGCAACAAGCACCGTACCGACGATGTCATGCACCGTACCACTCGTTGGGCCATGGATACCTTGTTCGAAACCTGTTGGCAGGATACCCAAGCTGGCCAGCAGCGGGAGTTCGTCACCGGTAACAACGATGCAGATGGTGTTTACCTGCTGCACTGGGTGCGGGCACGCTTCCCGCAACTGGTGGCACCGATGCGACAGTTACTGGCACAGTGGGGCGGCAATGCCTCCGGTGTCAATGTGGCGAACATCGACAATCTGGGTAATGTCCATCCCGATACCATGTGGTGGGATTATCAATTGGGCAACGTTCGTCAAAGGCCATTTTCCACAATATGGCAAGACACAACCGACCCGTTGATGGCTGGTCTGAAACAACTGCCACGCACGCTGAAGGGCCGTTGCGGTGGCTGTGGGTATGCTGACATTTGTGGTGGCAACACCCGTGTTCGGGCTTGGCAGATTACCGGTGATCCTTGGCAGGAAGACCCCGCTTGTTACCTGGATGACAAGGAATTGGATATCACCGGTCACGGAGCACGTATCACAACCACACCTTATATGCCACTAAAACGGGTGTCAGCATGATCAGGAGCACACTCGTGAACCTTGCCCCCTTCTTGCTTGTTACGGTCTTCATGGCAGGCCCAATCTGGGCCAACCAAGCCCTGGCGCCCAGCACCAATCAACTATATCAACAGCACTGTCTGGCCTGTCACGGCGATCAACGCACCGGGAGGATGGGGCCGGCGCTATTGCCGCAGAGTCTGGAACGTCTGAAGAAAACCGATGCGCTGGATGTCATTCGCCATGGCCGGCCCGCCACGCAGATGCCAGCTTTTGGCGACAAGTTGGACGATACTGTGCTGCAGGCACTCACCGATTATTTGTACACCCCATCAATCACGCCCCCAAGATGGACGGAATCTGATATCCGCAAATCGCGCACTGAACCTACCCGCCGCACAGCGCTGAAAAACAAGCCAGTATTCAATGCCGACATGAAAAACCTGTTCGTGGTGGTGGAAGGTGGCGATCACCATGTGACCATTCTGGATGGTGACAAGCTTACCCCTATCCATCGTTTCCCGACGCGCTATGCACTGCATGGCGGGCCAAAGTTCAGCCCGGATGGCCGTCATGTCTATTTCGCATCACGTGATGGCTGGATCAGCAAATTTGATATCTGGAACCTCAAGACCACCGCTGAAATCCGCGCCGGGCTCAATACCCGCAATATTGCCGTATCAGCAGATGGTGAATATGTGCTGGCAGGCAATTACCTACCAACAACGCTGGCTTTGTTCGATAAAAACCTGAACCTGTTACGCACCTATGACGTGAAAAATGCCGACGGCAAGCCTTCTCGGGTGTCAGCGGTATATGACGCAGCACCGAGACAAAGCTTCATTGTCGCCCTCAAGGATTTGCCTGAAGTCTGGGAGATTCCCTACGCCAACAATACCCCACCTACGTTCAAAGGTTACGTTCACGATTACAAAATGGGGGAAGCCATTGCACTGCCCGGCCAATTCACCCCAAAGGAAATCCTGCTTGATAGCATCCTCGACGACTTCTTCTTTGACCCAAGTTATACACACCTGATTGGTGCCGCCCGTACCGGGAAAGCGCAGGTCATCAACCTCAACATCCGCAGGAAAATCGCCGATCTCGATCTGCCAGGCATGCCACATCTGGGCTCTGGCATCACTTGGCTACGCGATGGCAAACCCGTGCTGGCCACCCCCAATCTCAAAGATGGCACAGTGACCGTCATTGATATGAACACGTGGCAAACCATCAAACACATCACCACCAACGGCCCTGGCTTTTTCATGCGCAGTCATGAAAATACGCCCTATGTGTGGGTGGACAGCATGATGAGTCGCGACAGGAAGGATACCTTGCAGATCATCGACAAAAATACCCTGGACATCGTCGGCAGCGTCGCCCCCATGCCTGGCAAAACCCTGGCCCACATCGAATTCACCCGTGATGGCCGCTATGCACTGGCCAGCCTGTGGGAACGAGATGGTGCCATCATCGTATTCGATGCCACTACTTGGCAGGAAGTCAAACGCCTACCGATGTCCAAGCCCATAGGCAAATACAATGTGCATAACAAGACCACCCGCTCAACGGGTACCAGCCATTAAGCCCACCCACGCAGGAACTGGCTGCAGGTTGGGCTTGATGTGGAACAACCTGACGTCACACCCCACACGGGTTCAGAACGCAGCACACTGACGAGCAAACATGAAAATGGCCTTGGTATCAACCCATTTGATCGGCCAATGGACTACAGGCTAGGCTACGTAATTCAAGACTGTGTAATAGTGGCTTGCACTCCCACCCAGTACAAAAAGGTGCCACACACCATGGGAGTGCCGCCATCGCTCGTCATGAAGATAAAAAATGATGCCCACCGTGTAATGTGCCAAACCAATCGCCAACCACACCACGCCCATGATGCTGAGCTTTTCCAGCAAGGGTTCAGTCACGACAACACAGAGCCAGCCCATGACGGCATAAAGCGGTACACAAGGTGGTGCATGACGCCCCCAGAACAACTCTCGAAGAATGCCGTATATCGCCAGCCCCCACACGGTCACCAGCAATGGCAAGCCCCATGCATCACGCAGGGTGACCAGACCAAAAGGGGTGTAAGTACCGGCAATCAATAGGTAGATGGCGCAATGGTCGAGCTTGGCGAACAAGCGTTTTTTCGCACCGCGAATACTGTGGTACAGCGTTGATGCAGCGTACAGCAGGATCATCGTGGCGCCGAAAATACTGAAGCTGATGAGCTTCCAATGATCGCCTTGATGTGCTGCCACCTTGATCAACATAATGGCCCCCAGAATGGCAAGCAATGTGCCGATCAAGTGCGTGATGCTATTGAAGCGTTCTCCGTAATACATGCCTGCCTCCACTTGGACAATCCAAGCAACCTTGATACATCCTTGATCAAGGCACACAGCCAAATGAATATGCTGCGTTCAAGCATGTACTGCTTCAAAACAAACCCAAACCGTCTACCAAAAACAACAAATGCCCTATTGCAGGGCTCAATGCTGAATCATCCAACCTCATCGGTTGATGGGCAACGATTCGGTAAGCACTTATTCATCACGCTCATTTCAGGATAGAACTAATGACACATAACTGCATTGGGTTTTACATCGTACTGCCAAATAAATTATCTTGACTTGCCCATATAGCGACTTGCTACCCGGCAAAGCCGGCACCCTTAAACACAAGCCATGTATCGTCAGGCTTGCCATACCTGGCCGACTTGGCATGCAGCAACTGACAATCAAGCGGAACGCACCTTGCAACAAGATGGACAGGTCATATTACGACCCGCACACGAAGATGAAAGCGCGCACTATGGGTATTGATATATTCGTCGCTGGAGTGGAAGCAATTTGACGCGCCCTATTTTGCATTCACCCCCTCCCGCAGTTTGAAGGGAGCGAATTTACCCAGCTCAAAATAGAGGACAGACGTCGCGTCATTGACTATCAAGGACAAACCATAAGTGCTATCCGTTATCACTGGATCGACGAAACCACTCGCTGGCTTGAAGTCGGCATTACCATCTATCAATCGCCACAATGGAGGCAAGTATCGGCCAGCGCGCACTCAGGCTGTGGATACGACACCTGTTCACCCATTTTGAGGTGGCGCACATTGGACCGGCCACTTGGTCGGGCAATCCGCGCATGATTCATTGCACCGAGGCCACCGATATGCAAGTGGAAGGCATCCTTCGCAAGTAACGCTTTTATCAGGGTATCTATTACGATTCGGTCAACCTGGGCGTCTTACGTGAGGAAATGTGTTGAACAACTCCGCCCAAATTAACACCAGTATTGTGTACCAGTTGAGGGCGACACAATATATAGCGGGCCATTCGAGATCACAACACTGGCACCGATCACGTGCGCATTCCAGAACTATCATGGTGAACTATCCGGCTTGTTCGCTCATGGCTATCAGCCGCTGGTTAGTGACATTTTGCAGGCCGGTGGCACCATGACCGGCGAAAGCCGGGAGGTCTACCATACATGGAAGGAACCGGACTCCCCCAATAACCGGATCGAATTGCAATTTGCCCTACAAAACCTCGCGAACTAGCGCAACTGGCACCAAGCCTACAACCTGGACAAATCGCCAATGTCAGTGTTGTCCTACATGCACATCGGACAAAACCGATCAGGCGATACCGTTCTCACCGACTGTGTCGACCCGTGCTGGTTCGTATCATGATCGACAGGTGATGAGGGCATGCCCTCACACCGCGTATCCTCATACAAGGAGCCAGATCATGAACTGGAATCGAATCGAAGGTAACTGGAAACAGCTCAAGGGTAATGTACGAGAACAATGGGGTCGCCTGACTGACAACGACATTGATGTGATTGCAGGCAAACATGAACAATTGGTGGGCCGTTTGCAGGAAGCGTACGGCATGGCCCGGGATGAAGCCGAACGTCAGATTGACGAATGGGCAGAACGTGCAATTCGCCAGATTCACTGATGCTCCAAGGCCTTTTAGCCACGCCAAGACAATGTAAAGTGGCTAAAAGGTCAGGCGAACACACCACTGCTTGCTTGACTACAATAATAGCGAGGCCCGCCCTTGGGCAAAGGCATCGAGGCGATTGAATATGATCAAGCTGTTGATCGTGGATGACCATGATGTGGTTCGTGCCGGCTTCCACCATATTTTGAGTACGCAGCCCGATATCGAAGTAACTGCCGAAGCAGACACCGGCAAGGCTGCACTGGATATCATTCGCAAACAAGCAATCGACGTTGCGATGATCGATCTGGCATTGCCCGATATGTCTGGACTGGATGTCTTGAAGCAAGCCAAGGTGATTCGCCCTGCTATGGCAGTACTGATTTTGAGCGGCTATTCAGAAGAAGAATATGGCCTGAATGTACTGAAGTTTGGGGGCAGCGGCTTCGTTGGCAAACAATTGGCACCGGAGCAACTGGTTGCCGCAGTCAGGCGAGTGGCCCAAGGGCGTCGGTTCATCAGCCCGCACCTGGCAGAGTTGCTGGCGGCAGGTCTGACTGACGATGTCGATCAACCTCAGCACACCAAACTGTCCGAACGCGAATTCCAGGTATTCAGCCGATTGGCGGCTGGCAAAAATGTCACCGAAATTGCCGACGACCTTTTTCTCAGTGTGAAAACGGTCAGTACTTATCGCAGCCGGGTACTGGAAAAGATGAATTTCACCACCAATGCTGATCTGACTTATTACGCAGTGAAGCATCAGCTTATGCCGTGACCATCATGATGTCCTTTGTGGAACACCCCAGCCACCCACGCCCCCCTCAATCATGGAGCATGCCCCCATCTCAACCCGACGAACACCGCCCTGAAACCGAGCAACAATTCATGTCAACCACCCGCACCAATCAGCAGTGGCGTGTATTGGTGGTTGAGGACCTGCCCCGCATCCAAATGCTGATTCGCGATGTGGTCGAACAGCGTGGCCTGTTTATAGTCGAATCGTTCGCCCGTACCGAGCAAGCTGCCATCGAAGCTTATACCGCCATCCACCACGAAGTGTTGATCGTGGATTTAATGTTGGCTGGTGGATCAGGCCTGAGTGTGATCAAAACGGTACGCCACATGCCTGGCGGGCTGTATCCGTTGATCATCGTCCTGACCAATCATGTCTCTCCCATCTTGGAGCAGGCCTGTCGTCAGGCAGGGGCTGACCACTTCCTGGACAAGAGCAAGGATTTCGTATCGATCCATTCGCTGCTGGAACAGGCATTGGCTGGACGCCATTGAATTAGCACCGCTGACACAACCCTTCTGGTGATGTTGCACAAACCTGCCGACCCTTCGTACGTTCTTCATTTACATACCGAAGCAGCACTGCTTCGCCGGGTTTTGTTGACGGCACTCAGACAAGACCTGTTCAAGATCTGTCGTGAATCGTCATGCTGACCGACTATGCCTATGTCGGCCAATTCCCACAACGTATTCGGTCAATATCGCACAGGTAGGACAGGCATGTCCGACAGGCATGGAACATGACCTTCAATAGACTATTTTCATGACAAAACGCGCCCTGCGTGAGTCACCTGAGCAAGGACTCTTACTGGAGGTAATTACCATGAAAAGCAATCTACATCTGCTCCGTACAATTGCGATCCTGATCAGCCTGGGTGGCGCTGTCAGCCTCACTGCTGGATGTGGTAGCACGCCTAAGCAGGAAAGCACTGGTGAATACATTGACGATACGGCCATCACCGCCAAAGTCAAAGCCGAATTCGTCGCCGACAAAACCGTCAGTGCCGCTGCCATCAATGTGGAAACCTTCAAGGGCGTGGTCCAGTTGAGTGGTTTTGCCATTAGCGCAGCTGAAGTTGATCGTGCCGTGATGTTGGCCAGAAACGTCAAAGGCGTGAAAAGCGTCAAGAATGATATCCGGATGAAATAACCCTGCCATAGGTATCTGATCGCCTTGCCTGGCCGAGTTGACCCGGCAAGGCAGAAAACCCAACCGCGGCGCCTGAAAGCCTCGCATTTTCAGCTAAAGGAAAGGAACTATCATGCTTAGCTGGGCCGCCACTTTCTTTGTCATAGCAATCATTGCAGCCATTTTTGGTTTTGGCGGCATCGCTGCCGGTGCAACTGAAATCGCCAAAATTCTCTTCTTTCTGTTTCTGATCGGCTTCGTGGTTTCACTCGTCATGGGGTTGATTCACCGTGGCAAGTAACATCCCGTACAATACAGGGCGCCAATCAGTCCACGACGGTGCGCCCTTCTTCCAGGCAGACCTACTACCTCAGCCCCCAAGCTGACGCATGCGCCAGATCGAAACAGTTAGCCGTACTCAGACAATTTTTGTTATGGTCGGGCAAAACACATTACATCGCCAATCTTGGATTACAAGATGACGTGTGCCGGTTTTCCTTGCCCAGAAGGCACCATCCTCTTGGAAACGAAGCTGCAGTACCTGAACCCCAATCAGTGATTGCTATGCCATGACCAAGTTCCCTACATTCTTCCAACGATTGGCACTGACTCCACTACGAGTTCTGTTGCCCCTGATCATGGCGGCATGCGTTTCGATCGGCGTATTTGCCATCTCGGAAATCTCCAGCGCCAAGTTGAAGACCTCTGGCCAGGAAGTCCGCCAGGCGGGGGAGTTGCTGCGCATGTTGACCAATTACCGGGCCGAATTGATCGATGCCGAAACTGGGGTACGCGGCTATCTACTGACACAGCGGGATGAATATCTCACCCCCGCCAGGCAAGCTGTCACCCGGTTACCGGCTACCCAACATGCAATAGGCGATCTGGTTGCCAGTAACAAGCGCTGGCGTGATCGGATGGCCGACCTCAATACCCAAGTCGGGCGGGTCATGACTCAATTGGATGAATCAATGACGATGGCCAAGGCGGGGCAGTTCGCCGAAATCCTGTTGCAAATGGATAAAGGCGATGGCAAGCGACAGATGGATACCGTGCGCCTCAACTTCATCTCCTTCGAAATTGATGTCCAACGCCAGCTATCGGCCTTGCTCGACGAATATGATCGCGCACTGCTGTTGTCACGGGTTGGAATAGGCATCATCGTCTGTTTGAGCTTGCTGTTTCTTGCCTTGCTGACGCGGTTGTTAATCGGTCATCTGGAACAACGAGAACAATATCAGGAGGATTTGCGGGGCCAGGCGGAAAATCTGGAACGGATTGTCAATGAACGTACCGATGAACTGTCCTCGCTCAGTACCTATCTGCAAGACAGCATTGAGCGCAGCAAAGCACAATTGGCGCGTGATCTGCATGATGAGTTCGGATCGATCCTGACATCGGCCAAGGTGGACGCCGCCTGGGTCGCTGGTCGGGTCAGCGATGACAGTGAAGCCAGCCGCCGCGTACAGCGGCTCAATGATGCCCTGGATGAAGCTATCGACCTGAAGCGACGAGTCATTGAAAACCTTCGCCCTTCCTTATTGGACCATTTGGGCCTGCCCGCTGCGCTTCAGTGGTATGTAGCCGAAACCTGTAACAAGGCTGAACTGCCTTTTGAATTGACAGCCTTTGACGATAGCCAGCCGGTTCCCCCGCCCGTGGCCATCGCACTGTATCGGATCGTGCAGGAAGCCTTGACCAACAGCATCAAATACGCGCAATGCCGCCATGTCCGCATTGCGTTGACACGTAACAACCAAGGCATCCGCCTGCTGTTTACCGACGATGGTATCGGCATTGCCAATTTCAACCCCAGCCAGCTATCACATGGTATTGCCGGGATGCGCCAACGTGCGCTGGGGCTCAAAGGAACGTTCCGATTAAAGACAGCTCCAGGGGATGGTACCGTCATTGATGTGTTTGTGCCGGCCCCCATGTTGGCCTGACATCACGTCATGGTACCAACAGGCACCTTGCTCGCGCTGCCCCCGAATACGAATCAGAACATTCGCCATCCTAAAAACACTGACATACCCAACACAGTGGTAATCAGCAAATTGTTGCGCCAGACGCTGGCAGCAATGGCTACCACCGCACCGATCAGATAAGCATTTTGCCAGCTGATATCGAGCGTCTGGCCATTCGGCATCAAGACTGCCGGGAACACAATGGCAGACAGCACTGCTGGCGGCACATAGTGCAAGGCACGCTCCAACAGTGATGGGAAACGAAAACTGCCCGCCATCGCAAACAAGACATAGCGAATGCCAAACGTAATGATGGCCATACCACCAATTGCCAACCACGGGTTCATGCTTTTTTCTCCAGACATATGCCAACCACCACGCCCACCAATGCTGCTGCGATCAGCCCCAGTTTGAATGGCCAGCTCGCGGTCAGCAATGCGACTACCCCTGCCGACACAGCGGCAGCCAACATCGGTCGTTGTTTGAGACTGGGCACCACAATGCCGATGAAGGTAACGCACATGGCAAAGTCCAGCCCCATGGAAGACAGTTCAGGAAACTGCCGGCCCACCGTCAACCCCAGGAAGGTCCAGACATTCCAGTTACAGTAAAACGGCAACGCAGCCCCGGCGAAGTACCAATGCCGAAAGCGAATATCCGCCCCATTCTCGAAATGCCGGTTGACCACAGCGAAAGTCTCATCAGTCAACCAGAACGCCAGTGGTACACGCCAGCGTTGAGGCAAATGTTTCACGTCTGGCAACAGCTTGGCTGCATAAAGCAAGTGCCGCAGATTAACGATGAAGGTAGTTAGCCACAGTACCAACAATCCGGCTTGGCCAGCAAAGAGGCTGAGCCCGATGAATTGGGCTGACCCGGCATAAATTGCCAGCGACATGGCCTGTGCCTGCCAGATATCCAGCCCTGATGTACCAGCCAAAGTGCCAAAGATGACACCAAACGGCGCTGCGGCCACCATCAGCGGGACCGTATCGCGCATACCCCGCCAGAATTCGATTGATTTTGTGTTTTCCATGATCCGTATTGAATCCGATCTGGAAACGGGTGTCTTGAACATTCTTGCGCATTGACGATCGCACTGACTTCACAACTGAACCAAGGTCATGAAGTGCTGCAACCCATATAGCGTCGTCAGGCCGCACCAACCACCAGATTGCGTGCGTAGTGCCCAGGTGGCACACCAACAATCCGTTTGAAATGGCGGGTCATGTGGCTTTGATCGGCAAAACCGGTATAGGTAGCAGCATCCACCAACGACACACCAGCTTTGAGCAGTTGCCGTGCACGTTGCACCCGCAGTTGAGTCAGGTAGGCATGCGGCGGCACACCCACATCGCGCTTGAATACACGATTGAGATAGAACGGGCTGAGCCCCGTCAAGGTGGATAGGCTTTCCAATGCAATGTTGTCGGCATAGTGATCCGCCAGATAGTCCAGCACCTGGCGAACGGCCCGTTGCTCTTTACCCAAGACCGCCAGGTTGGGTCGCGCCACTGCATGGCGTGCAATGAACTGGGCCATGGCCTGCTGTAGTATCGACTCTTTCTCAAGGCGGTCAGCCGACATTTCCAGCACACGGTGAGCATGGATCAACATTTGCGCAGTCTGCAGATTGACAATCGGCTCATCGGGAAAATACGGTACAGCCATTGACCGGCCTGCCATATCGCTGGCAATTTGCTGCATCATTGCGGGCATCGGGTAGAACACACGATAACTCCATCCCACCTCGATATCCACTGCACTGCATCCGGTATGGATCTCTTCCGGATTGATCTGCGCAATCATGCCACTGGCTGCAACCCGCTGGCCACCGCGATAACGATATTGTTCAGCCCCTTCCACAATGATGGCCACCACAAAACTTTCATGCGCATGCGGGGCAAAGCTGTGTTCGTGAAAACACGCCGTCAATAGTTCCAGGCCATTCAGGTGGGGGTCATGCCAAAAATGGGCATGTTCGCCATGCTGGGTCGTCATCGTGAGTCAGCCTGATGACCCAGTGCAAAATCCACCGCGGCTTCCACATGCAATATGGCTGTATCAAACAGTGGCAACGGTGAGTCACCCTGCGTAATCAACATGCCGATTTCCGTACAACCCAGGATCACGCCTTGTGCCCCTTGTCGCATCAGTTCGTAGATGATTTCCACATAATGCCGACGGGACACGGCATCCAGCCTGCCCTGGCACAGTTCCTGATAGATGACGTGATGTACCAGCTCACGATCCTCTACTGTCGGCAAAATCACGTCGAGCCCGTGTTGCATGCTCAATCGGCCAGCGTAGAACTCCTGTTCCATGGTGTATTTCGTACCCAACAAGCCCACCTTGTGGATACCTTTACGCTTGATGGCCTGGGCGGTGGCATCGGCAATGTGGATAAAGGGAACGGTCAAGACATGCTCGATCTGATCCGCAACTTTGTGCATGGTATTGGTCGCCAGCAAGATGCACTCAGCCCCGGCCACTTCCAGACGACGCGCCTCATGTGCCAGTTTGACGCCCGCCTGGTGCCAGTGCCCATCGTGTTGCATGGCCTCGATCTCGGCAAAGTCCAGTGACGAAATCAGCACTTTGGCAGAATGTAAGCCGCCCAGCCGGTTTTTTATCGATTCGTTGAGTAAGCGGTAATAGGATTGAGTCGATTCCCAACTCATCCCGCCAATCACCCCGATGGTACGCATGCAAAATCTCCAGATAGGTACCTGTCACAAGTATCAACACTATCGCGACAAGCCTTGTTTCAACGATAAGAACCTGTTCAAGGTCTGTGATGAGTAGCCACTAGCAGGGTGAAGCGCAGCGCAAAAACCGGCGTGTAGGTGTGATACATGAGGATGTTGAGCAGCACATAAGCCCCGATCGTGGTCGCGCAATAAGACATTGAACAGGTTCTAAGAGCAGTCTATCTGGAGAAACCGGTCATGCAAACAAACCCTGTCGTCACCAGCGGCTGAAGGCAGCGCCCGCGGCAACCCCGAACAGGTAAAACCCGTTCAGGCCTGCAATGCCACACGGCTGTTTTGCTGCCACCGATTGTTCAGGTAGCGCCGTATTGGTTGCTCAATGCAATAAAAAGAGGCAAGACCGCATACAAAGGCCATCCCCAACGCCAGCACTTTAGGGAAGCCTGTTTGGTTCGCATACATGTAGAACGGTTGCTGCCACAGATAAAGTGAAAACGACCAGATTCCCATCATCCTTAGCCACTTCATGGACATGAGCTGCTTCATCCAAGCAGGCATCGTCATCAGCAGATTGACTGCCAAGGCAAAGGCCATCACACCACACACCAGCTTGACCGGTGCTGGCACAGACCACCAATGAAACAGAATGCCCACTCCCACCAAAGCCGGGCATAGCACCATAGGCAATGTCGGCAATGCCCGCTTGCGCAACCACAAATAAAGACCTGCGGAAACAAAGATTCCGTATGCGGAAACTTCACTATGATTCCACATGACAAAATCCAGTTGTCGGCCACTGAAAATCAACCAATACATCACCCCGAAACAGGCAAAACAACCAGCAACACCACCAATGACCATAATCGGGTTTGCCCGATAACGCCGCACCAGCAACGCAATCAGCGAAAGCAAGATGTAGCTGTGCTCTTCCACTGCAAGGGACCAGATATGACCGACCGGCATGGCAGTAGGCGCGCCTGTGCCCGGGTAATAGTTGATGATGAACAGGCTGGCTGCGAGGATTTCCTGCCAATTAATGGCTTGTGATGTCACCAGGTAGAAAGTACACAAGCACGTTAAAAAGAACAGATGTGCCGGTATGATCCGTGCAATACGCCGTTGATAGAAAACTGCCAGTGGTGTTTGTTCCACAAACAGCAGTCGTGCCATCAATAAGCCGGACAACACGAAGAAAAGATTGACCCCCACCGCACCGAAGTTAATCCCCCGGATCGGGAAAAAATGACCAACCAACAAGAACAAAATGGCCATACCGCGCCAGCCATCCAGATAGTCAATATGTTTACCGTCTGTCGATGCCATCACCCGAATTTGCCTTCATCCTCAACCGGCCTGCAGATACTGATCATCAGCGATCACAATAAGCCGTCACGTATACCCAACAATATGAAAATTCCTCACATATCCGATAACAATAGCATGTGAAAAGCCACTGAAAATGTAATGATACATTTCCAGTACGCCATATTATGCTGGCACCAAATCGTCAGCCATTTGGCAGCAACGACAATTCATTCGGGGCAAAGTGGTAGTGTTACTGCTGGGGTGAAAAGAGGTAATACATCCATCTCGGCAGGCCGAGATCACATGATGGATCATGCTGAGTGTGAAAACCAAGGGGCTGACAACAGCGATCAACTTACCAACCCGTCGCATGATCTGCTGCTTCAACCATGCTCCACTGTGAAAAAAACAATACAAATCTAAGTATTGATCAATGGAATGGGTACGGCTCACGTACTGTGGTACTACAGCCGATCGGGCGCGGACAAGAAAAAAGGCTCTTGCGAGCCTTTGTTGCGTTTACCCATCAGGGCAGCGGCCTCTCGCCGCAGATCGCGTTTATCTGCCTGCCGCAGTGCGCGTTTTGATTTCTGATGCACACCGGCACCCTTGCAGTGAGCCAGTGCCATCGCCGCCACATCACGTGGTTTGATGGTATTGCCATGCTTTTTCATGTCATTTCCTGCTCGAAATTGGCACCAATACCATATCGGTGCCAGCGTCTACCCTTCCAGCTTGCCAGCCTCCGCCAACTCACGAATACGGCGTACTGCATCGACGTCATTGGCACGATAGGCTGCCTTCAAATAACCCAGCAACTGGGCTTCCTCCCCCTGACCAGAATCATCATGGGGGGTTTCATATACAAAACGGATAATCAGCGTTTCATTGGCCGGAGCTTCAACGGTTACATATAGTTGACCGCCTGGGTGTTGGTCATTGGCTTCTGTGTCGAAATGCATCTTGAAGGGGGCCTCCAGATGGATGCGGTCACGCACCATCAGGTTACCCAATTGCATTTCACGCAGTATCAAGGTAGCGTCGGTTTCATCCACCGATACCCGTTCCACACCCTGCATGAACAACTGCGGTGCACGTGCGCGCAACAGCAACCCTTGCCAGACCTGTTCCATTGTCAACGGGCTGGTCATCAGGTCAGTGGGATCGTTGATGATGATCACATGCTCGAAACGCACAATATTTCCTTGTCAAAGTCCGCTATTGCATCATGCGGATGCAAAGCCAAAGCTGACGGATCATACCGGAGCCGGTTTCCATGTCAATCGTACGGCAAAATGCTTTGCCATGCCGCCAGCACCCCTTACAATCCAATTGGTTAACCCAATACCGGATTGTGTCCGATGCTTCGCCACCTACTGATTACCACCTTAATTGCCGCATCCACTTTGCTGCTGGCCAGTTGCAGCTCAGAACAAGCTGTCCAGACAGCCATCCAGTTCGAGCGCCAGCTCTCCAATCTGGAGCGAAAGCAAATCCAGGTAGACGGCCACACCGTGTTCTATCACGAAGGTGGTCAAGGTGAGACCATTCTGATGCTGCATGGTTTCGGTGGCGACGCTGACAACTGGACCCGCTTCGCTCGCCCGCTGACCGACAACTATCGCGTCATCGCACCGGATTTGCCAGGATCTGGCGAATCCAGTCGGTTACAACAGGCGAACTACAGTATTCCCAAGCAAGCCGAACGGGTGCTGGCCATGATGGATGCCTTGAAGGTGAACAAAGTCCATCTCGTCGGCAATTCGATGGGGGGTTATATCGCGGCCTGGTTTACGGCCAACCATCCTGAACGTGTAAAAAGCCTTGCACTGTTCGACAATGCGGGAGTATTGGGACAAAACCTCTCCCCGTTCTATAAAACCTTGCTGGACGGGCGCAACATGCTGGTCGTGGAAAGTCCGGTTCAGTTTGATGACCTCTGGAAACTGGTATTCGCCGATCCACCCTACCTGCCGGATTTCGTCAAAACCTATTTCGCCAACAAAGCCTATTCGAATCGCGAATTCAACAAAAAGATTTTCAGCGAAGTACGTGAACCCTATCTGCCGCTGGACCCGATGTTACCCAGGATTGTCGCACCGACCCTGATTCTGTGGGGTGAGGAAGACAAGGTACTGGATATCTCCAGCATTGACGTTCTGAAAGCCAACCTGACACATACGCAACCACGGATTGTCACACTACCCGGTGTTGGTCATCTGCCCATGGTCGAAAAACCCAAGGAAACTGCACGCATCTATCTAGACTTTATCCACGACAAAAGCTGAGCACAACAGCCCACGCCGTTCATAGTGACGCACCAGCCCGCGCCGCTTGATCGTACAAGCCGGACAATACCCGCAACAGTTGGGCTGTCCGGCCAATCTCCTCGTTGGGTATGCCGCTTTCCACCAGCGCCTCAATCAGGCATTGCTCGCGCACTTGCCGATACCTCTCGCACAGTGCTGCCCCTGTTTCCGACGTAGAGAAAAACACCTCCTTGCCAATCTTCTCATTGGTCACATAACCCAGCTTCACCAATTTTTTCAATGCATATGACACCACGTGCGTGTCTTCAATATTCAATACAAAGCAGATATCGGCCAGCTTCTTTTTGCGGCCCCTGTGGTTCACGTGGTGGATCAGCGATACCTCTGTCGCTGTCAGGTTCTTTTCACCTGCCGCACTCATGCATCGCACCATCCAACGACTGAAAGCGTTGTGGACCACGATCAGGCCAAATTCAAATTCCGATAGCTCCGCGCTGCGTTCCGACACCAGATGTGACGACGAGACGATATTCATGTGCTGGCTCATGCAAATCCTTGCTGGGTGGGCAATCACAGCAGTATAGCAACAAGCTGCCCGGTCTTTGGCTTACCTAACATTTACATTTTATCGATAATTTGTTGATGAAATGATTTTGTATTCACTATAGTATCAACCAATAACAAGACCAGCCCAGACTGGTTGCGTCCGTATTTATCAGTGCCTGACAAGCCGCTCATTTCTACGGAAGACCATCCATCAGTTGGAGAGGACTGTGAAATCCGTCAATACCCGCTTCTATCTGTTGGGTGAGCGCGCTGCCGTGCTCGAATCCCGCCCACCAGTCGATCTGGTCTGCCAACGCCGTATCTGGTGGCTGGCAGCGGCATTACGTGCCCAACACCGGTTTATCGACATCGTGCCCGGTATGAACAACCTGACTGTGGTGTTTGATCCTTTGCGACAAAACAGCCAGGAAGTACTAGACCAACTCAGCACCCAATGGCAGCAGGCAAAGCAACAGCAGTTCGAACCACGTGAGGTCCGTATCCCGGTCTGTTACGGCGGCAAGGCTGGCCCGGATCTGGACAATGTGTCCAGTTATACCGGGCTGACACCTGAGGCAGTCATTGCACTGCATAGCAGCGTTGACTACACCGTGTTCTTTCTTGGTTTCCAGCCGGGCTTTGCCTACATGGGGGGGTTACCTGATGCATTGATTACCCCGCGCCGTGCTGAACCCAGGCTGGCTGTACCTGCTGGTTCTGTTGGAATTGGTGGCGCTCAAACTGGCATCTACCCCGCACAGAGCCCTGGTGGCTGGCAGCTGATTGGACGAACCAGCCTGACTTTGTTCGACCCGTACAGCACTTCACCTTCGCTACTGTTACCTGGTGATCAGGTCCGTTTTGTGCCGGAGCCCGATCATGCTTGAAATCATTCGCCCTGGGGTGCAAACCACCGTACAGGATCTTGGCCGCCATGGTTTCCGGCACCTTGGTATTGCCCAAGCAGGCGCACTGGATCAACCCGCCCTGATGTTGGCCAACCGCCTGGTCAACAACCCGGCGGATGCCGCAGGGCTTGAAGTCGTGATGGGACCCGTAGCGATCCGCTTTCATCGTGATGGCTGGCTGGCCCTGACTGGCGCCGACTTCGATGCCAGACTTGATGACACACCGCTTTGGCCTGGCTGGCGAGTACCCTACCTAACCGGACAAACCTTGCACCTGGCAGGCCCACGCTTGGGCATGCGCGCCTACTTGGCAGTGGATGGCGGGATCGATGTACCACTTGTGCTGGGTGCGCGTGCCACCGATCTGCGTAGCAACTTTGGTGGTTTTGCCGGCCGCGCACTGCAGGCTGGCGATCTGTTGCCGCAGGGCCAAGCCATTGTTCACTTGAACCGTTGCGGTGCATGGACTCGTCCCTGGAGCCCGGTGATACGCCTGCTACCGGGTCCCGAGTACCATGAGTTTGACGATGCAGTTCACCACGCTTTCTGGCAAAAAGAGTGGAAAGTGTCGTCGCAAAGCGATCGCATGGGTTACCGCTTGCAGGGCCCCCCATTGCATCGATCCAAACCGCATGAACTGCTGTCGCACGGGGTCTTGCCAGGGGTAGTGCAAGTGCCGCCCAACGGTCAACCGATTGTGTTGCTGGCCGATGCCCAGACCACAGGCGGCTATCCACGCATCGCCAGTGTGATTGAGGCTGATCTTTGGAAATTGGCTCAGGCCCGCCCGGGGACACGACTGCACTTCGTGAAAACCACGCTGGATGATGCCCGACAAGCCATGCAGCAATGGCAATTTGAACGTAACCGTTTCGAATGGAGCGCGTATGGACGTTGATTTGAATGCCGACCTGGGGGAAGGCGGTGGGGATGATGCGGCGATTCTGACCTGCGTCAGCTCAGCCAATATTGCCTGCGGCTGGCATGCTGGCGATAGCCTCACCATGCGAGCAGCCATACAAGAATCGCTCAGGCATCATGTGTCGATTGGCGCCCACCCCAGTTTTCCGGATCGCGCCAATTTTGGTCGCAGCCCCATGCAACGCGATCCTGAATTGGTCTATATCGACCTACTGTACCAGATCGGTGGCCTGCAATCGGTGGTACAGACAATGGGTGGGCAACTTCGCCATGTCAAGCCGCATGGCGCCCTCTACAACCAGGCGGCACGTGATCCCACCTTGGCCGATGCCATTGCATTGGCGGTCAAAACCTGTAGTTCAGACCTGAAATTGATGGGGCTGGCTGGCAGTGAATTGATTGCCGCTGCCCACCGTCATGGCCTGATCCCCATCGAAGAAGTCTTCGCCGACCGGGCATACCTGTCCGATGGCAGCTTGGCCCCGCGAGAGATGCCTGGTGCGGTCATTGAAGATGCAGAACGGGCGTTGCAACAGACCTTGCAGATGATCACCCAAGGCACGGTTACCACTATCGATGGACAGACCATCCCCATACGCGCAGAAAGCATCTGTCTGCATGGTGACGGTACCCATGCCCTAATCTTCGCCCGCACGTTACGACACGCCCTGGAAAGTCAAGGTTTGAAGATACGCGCACCAGCCTAATGGAGGTCATTACCAACGTCACCATTCAGGGCAAATAACAAGGCTTGGGCCCAAAGCCAACCAACAAGATGGAGAAATCAGATGGATGCAGTCAGCTATTGGCCCCTGTTGGGGGTAGGTGTGGTCGTGGCAGGCTTTGCCCTGCGTTTCAATGCGTTGTTGGTAGTGACCGTGGCTGGCCTTGTTACTGGCTTGGCCGCCAAGATGCCGGTGGATACGTTGCTTGGGTCGCTTGGCAACGGCTTCATCAAAAGCCGCAATTTGCCCCTGATTTTGTTATTACCCCTGCCAATCATTGGGCTACTGGAACGGCATGGCCTGAAAGAACACGCACAGAACTGGATTGCCCGTATCCGCTCCGCTACCACTGGCCGCTTGTTAATGGTGTACCTGTTCGTACGTGAGGTCACTGCTGCACTTGGATTGACCAGCCTGGGCGGTCACCCACAAATGGTAAGGCCATTGTTGGCCCCCATGGCGGAAGGAGCTGCGGAGATTCGTTATGGCTCGTTACCAGACAAGATTCGCCACAAGTTGCGCGCCCTATCAGCGGCCACCGATAACATTGGCCTGTTTTTTGGTGAAGACATTTTTGTCGCCTTTGGCGCCATAGTCCTGATGCATACCTTTTTACGTGAAAATGGTGTTGAGGTCGAACCATTGCATATCGCCATGTGGGGCATTCCGACCGCCATTGCCGCCTTCCTGATCCATGCTTACCGCCTGTACCGACTTGATCGCTGGCTGGATTGTGAACTACAGCGCCAGACTCGACATGCTGCTTCTGGATCCACCCATCTACCTGCAGGAGCGAAAGCATGATCTTCAAACCGGATTATCTCTACCTGCTGGCGGGTGCCATTCTGCTCATCATTGCCGGCATGAGCGTGCAAGATCGCAGCAATCCGCGTCGCTATGCAACAGCCTTATTCTGGGCCTTGTACGGTGTGATCTTCCTGGCTGGTCAGTTGATCCCCCCTGCCCTGGTCGGGATCATGGTGATTGTCATGGCGCTGATTGCCGGTTTAGGCGGTGTGCAGTTGGGGTCGTATGACCGCCTGGCTGACAGCGTGCGGGCAGCCAAAGCCAAAACGCTGGGTAACAAACTGTTCCTGCCTGCCCTGGCCATTCCGTTTATCACGGTGTTCTGTGCAGTAGTACTGAAAGACGTGAAATGGGGAGAAACACCACTATTCGACCCCAAAAATGTCACATTGCTCAGTCTGGGTGTTGGGTGTCTGCTCGCCTTGCCGCTTTGTCTGAAGCTGACAAATGACACCCCCATGCAATCAATGCGGGAATCACGTCGTCTGCTGGAATCAATGGGCTGGGCAGTCATGCTGCCGCAACTATTGGCCACGCTAGGGCTTGTGTTTACCGAAGCAGGGGTTGGTAAAGCCGTGGCCGACATTACCAAAACTTATCTGGCCGTGGACAACCGCTTGATCGCCGTCGCCGCCTATTCGGTCGGTATGGCCTTGTTTACCATGATCATGGGCAATGCTTTTGCGGCTTTTCCGGTCATCACCGCTGGTATCGGCCTGCCAATCCTGCTTGGCCAACATCATGGCGATGCCGCTGTAATGGCAGCCATAGGCATGTTCTCCGGCTATTGCGGCACGCTGATGACACCCATGGCAGCCAATTTCAACATGGTGCCCGCTGCGCTGCTGGAGCTCCCCGATAAACACGGCGTAATCAAGGTGCAATGGCAAACGGCGCTACCGTTATTGGTAGTCAATATTGGACTGATGTATTTCCTGATGTTCCGCTGAAAGGGGCGCGATGCCAAATGTTCTATTGACTGGGTTCGAGCCCTTTGATGGTGAACGCATCAACCCCTCCTGGGAGGCAGTCCGTCACCTGGAGGGCTTGATTCTGCCAGATGGCAGCCGCGTCATCACCAAGCAGTTACCCTGCGTATTTGATATTGCGCGCCAGCAGCTGACCGATGCACTTGACCATTGGCAGCCATGGATAGCCATTGCCATCGGCCAGGCGGGTGGACGCCCTGAATTGAGCCTAGAACGGGTTGCCATCAACATTGACGATGCCCGTATCCCAGACAATGCCGGCCAACAGCCGATCGATCGGCCCGTCATTCCCAATGGCCCCGCAGCATGGTTCACCACCTTGCCAATCAAGTCTATGGTAGCCACCTTGCGTGAAGCAGGTATCCCGGCGGGTGTATCACACTCAGCAGGCACCTATGTTTGCAACCACGTGTTTTATGGATTGATGCATCAGGCCAGCCGACGGCCGGGGCTCAGCAAAGCCGGGTTTATCCATATTCCTTACCTGCCCGAACAAGCACAACGCCACCCGCCAGGTACCCCATCCATGCCATTGGTACAAATGGTCAATGGTCTGAAACTGGCACTAAAGACCGCGTGCGAAGTAAAAGAGGACATCTGTCTCAGTATCGGAACCACTCACTGATCCCCACCAACTGGCCGACTGGCCATAACACCCTTGCTACCATGGAAGGGTGTTTTTTTACGTTGGTGACCAAGACAGTCAAGGTCGTTGCAAAAAAACAACACTCCTCGCGAGGCAAACGTTTGCGTGACATTTCCGGGGTTTAGCGCAATTGCGTACACCTGGCATCCCAAAATTATGCGTAAAACTACCTATCTCATTGTACGGAAAACGATTTACGGATTGACGAAAGTAGTTGGCGTTCCGTTCCTCTCTGACTTAGCATTCACTCTAACTCGTCGGCAATGCTGATCTGACAAGCGTTCACGACGAGTGCATGTGATCCGCTGATAACCTTGCCAGCACGCAAGGGTTATATCGAGGCCATGCAATATGTATACCGTCTCTCGTCTTAGCAATTACATATTTACCGCTTTAGTCCGCCCTATCGCGCCCCGTCCAATACCACACGGTCGGCAGGTAGACAACGAGATAAGCGAGAATGCAATTGCCTGCTTGATCGCCGTGTACCACCGACCTGAACGCTGGTAATCATGATGCAAATGAACTCATTACCACCTTTTATGCGCAGCGCTCGCTTGCTGCTCCGCACCCCTACCCGCCCAGGCGATACGCAAGCGTTGCTGGATATTTTTGGCGACCTGGCCACCAACCTGTTCAATCCTGGCGGCCCACTACGCAACCTGGCAGAAGCCGAAGCGCTGATGACCAGCTGGCGCCAGCACTGGGCAGACAACAAATTCGGCCCATGGGCGATTTCCTTGCTGGATGAACCTGATTACCTCATCGGTTTCGGCGGCCTGATGCTGAAACAGCTTGATACCACCTTGGCACCAGAACTGCACTGTCGCTTCCGGCCTTCGTCCTGGCGTAAAGGTTATGCGTCCGAGCTGGCCCTCACTGCATTTGATGTGGCTTTCAATCAATTGTCGTTGAGCAGAGTGATCTGTGTGGTGAGGCCAGCCAATCAGCCTTCTCGCAAGGTGCTGAACCGGGTAGGCATGCGTTTGGTTTCGACGATTGAAGAGTACGCAGGCCAAGCACCCAGCTTGATATACGAAATGCGTGCTGTGGACCATCATGCCGGCGTTCTGCCAACATTGGATTTGAGCCTGCCTGCAATCAACCCAGAAGACCTACGTCAGTCAGCCATTCAATCAGCCCGTTTTCTGAATTGATCCCACCCCGCTATCGGGGTGGTACTGGTCATATCGGCATCATTCATACTGTGTAAACTTTACTGGAAAACCTACACATAACGTGCCATAAGCATCGAAAATTCCAGCAAGGTCGAATATCAACAATCAGTGAACGAATTTGTTGCTATGCTTAGCTCAGGCCATCCTTGACCAACTTTTTCCTCAGACAATAGCGGTGGCGTTAGCATTACTTTTCATTTCGAACATTCGGATTTTTGCAAATAAAAACCGTTGTTAGCTGATTTGCAACGCTTTCAATACTCAGACAGCGTTGTGCTGTCTACCCGCTGATGCCCTTGGGTTCTCCCACCACCTGGTTGTTAGAACCTGTTCAAGGTTTGTGATGAGCGGCCACCAGCGGGGTGAAGCGCAGCGCAAAAACCGGCGTGTAGGTGCGATACATGAGGATGTTGAGCAGCACATGAGCCCCGGTCGTGGTTACGCAATAAGACATTAAACAGGTTGTTAGAGAGCTTGTTCAACAAGGAGCCCAGATGAGCAGTGACGATCTCGAATTTTTCGACGACCCAGCCGACACCTCCTCGGACCAACCGCTCAGCAGGCCGTTGTTGAATGTATTCATCGTTGACGACGATGCCATCCTGCGCGAAATACTGTGTGAAGCATTAGCTGAGCGTTACAAAATCTTCTCTTTCGAATCCGCACAGTCTTGTCTAGCCCACATGCGGCAGCTGCAGCCGGACATCGTGCTATTGGATCTGCACCTACCGGATCTCGATGGGTTGGAGCTCTGCCGCCAGATTCGGCGCCACCACCCGGTCAGCGATATGCCGATCATGTTTGTTTCCGGCGACGACACCATGGATGCAAGACTGGCCGGCTACGAAGCAGGTGCACAGGATTTCATCCTGAAACCCATTAGTAATGAAGAACTGCTGCGAAAAGTGGCGGTGATGGAATTATTCTTGCGCGACCAACGCAATCTGAAAGAACAAGCGGGGTTTGCCCAACGTACTGCCTTCACGGCCATGAGCGGTATGAGTGACCTTGGTATCATCATCGAATTCATGCGGGTATCGTTCACGTGCCGCACTGCTGAAGAGGTTGGTCACGCAGTGCTGAATGCCTTGTCACAGTGGGCATTGCAGGGTGCATTGCAGATTCATCAAGGTGGCAGGGAAATCAATCTGAACTCCGCCAACTCAAATTCACCGCTGGAATCGTCCGTGCTAAACCATGCACGGAGTATGGGGCGGATCTTCCAGTTTCGTCGTTACATCGTCTTTAATTATGGCGACCTGACCTTGTTGGTCACCAATATGCCCTTGGAAGACCCGGAACACTGTGGCCGAATCCGGGATAATGTGGCCATTCTGGCCGAAGGGGCAGATGCACGCCTGATTGCGATCCAAGGTGAACAGATTCGAGAACGGCAAGCTTATGGCATTGAATCAGCGCTAGCCAAATTAGAGCGAAGCCTGGAGGAAATCCGGCATGCTTATGCCGCCGAGAAAATGCGGCAGACCGAGTTGATCATGCATATGCATCGCGATCTCTCCAACATGTTGGTGCATTTTGGTCTGACCGATGATCAGGAAAGCAACCTGATGCACCAGATCGCACAATACCTGCACGCGTTACAAGACAACGAGAATTTAAGCGACTGGCTGGTTCAGGAGCTGCAACAGTCGTCTACCCAACTAAGACAACTCGCAACCTGGGGAGAAGCGCAGACCCCTGTTACGCAGGAACCACGCTGGTTGCAATAGCAAAGGCCGGAACTGCACAGCTTCCGTTGCAGCATATGGGATGATGGCTGCACCATGGGTATCACACCGTGAAGTTTCGTTCACCCGGTGGGGTTCCCTCATTTGAGTACCCCGATCTGTTCACTCGTCTTTATCCAGTACCTGCGCATCCAGCCACCCTTTTGCCAGCGTAACATGGATCAACCCACCGGGTACAACATCCCCCGCCTTTCGCACAATCTGGTCGTTGACGTCATGCACGATACTGTAGCCACGTTCCAGTACCGCAGCTGGATTCATTTGCCGCAGTTGTACCTCACACTGTGTCAGCCGGCCTGCAAGACGTTCGAGCTGCAGCTGCCATGCACCGGTCAAACGCCCAGCCAACAAGCGCTGCTGCTTCAATGGCAGATCAATACATGGGCTTACCTGCCGATATCGACGCAACACCGCCTCCAATCGCCATTGCCGCCCGGCAAGTGCATGCACCACGCTTTGGGATAGGCGATGACGTAATCCAGCCAAGTGCTGTGTCTGTTGTGCCAAACGCTGCCCAGGATGCACCAACCTCCTTGCAAGATAATCCAATTGCTGCAAACGTTGCATCAGTAGTCGATCCATATCTCGATCCAGACGACGTTGCAATGCCACCAACTTCCCCACCAATTCTATCCGGTTCGGGCTAACCAGTTCAGCCGCAGCGGTAGGGGTTGCAGCACGCCGATCTGCTACAAAATCAGCAATGGTGACATCCGTCTCGTGTCCTACACCCGATACCACAGGGATTGGGCAGGCTGCTATCGCCCGAGCCACGTTTTCGTCATTAAATGCCCACAAGTCCTCGATACTACCCCCGCCTCGGCACACGATCAGCACATCACATTCCTGCCGCAGCACAGCCGCACGGATCGCAGACACAATCTGTACGGGCGCATCAGCGCCTTGAACCTGCGTTGGATAAAGCACCACAGGTAGTCCCGGCATACGTCGCCGCAATGTGGTCAACACATCCCGTAACGCTGCTGCCGCCGGAGAAGTGACGATACCAATCTGGCGTGGGAACGTTGGCAGCCCCTGCTTTCGGTCGGCATCAAACAAACCTTCCGCCTGCAATTTGGCCTTCAATCGCTCAAAAGCTTCAAACAACGCGCCCAGGCCAGCCAACCGCATGAAATCAACAGACAGCTGAAAGTCACCACGTGGCTCATATAAAGCAGGTACTGCTCGTACCTCGACCCGCATCCCCTCTGCCGGCCGAAAACCAATCAGCGATGCTTTCTGTCGGAACATCACACAACGCACTTGGGCTTGTGCATCCTTGAGCGAAAAATACCAATGCCCAGAAGCCGCAATGGTCAGATTGGAGATTTCACCTGACACCCAGGTCAACGGAAATTGTTGCTCCAGCACCACGCGTACCGCGCGATTGAGTTCACTGACAGTCATCACAGCATGTGTGCGTTCAATCGTTGCCATACTGGATTAATCCACAGAGTTCATAAAATTGTCACATCGTCACTTGACAAAACGTGTCGACTTTTCGACAACGCCAGTCTTATGTTTTTATTCAGATATTCTTAGATAGCTTGCGCAATCTCGGTGCACCAAACCTAGGATTTCAGCACCAGATTGGGACATATCGATACATCATCCACATTGTTATCCACAGGTTGAAGCATGCAATTGGGGATGGCAACGTCAGGCTAAACGTCTTATAAAGGATTTCAGGCCAAGTCCGACTAGCAATATTGACATCAGCATACTTGCCGAACCAGACCTGAGCGATTAAAGTTAGCACCCTTGAAGGTCATGTCGTTATCCTTGGCTTGCCAAGGCCAAACGGCAAGATATTGTCGAATTAAATTCGCCCCAAACGCAAACGGAGTAACGCGTGCTATCCATCATCCAGGCCGCCGGTTGGCCCATCTACCCACTGATTCTGGCATCCATTGCCGCTGTCACCATCATCATCGAACGCATGTTGTCGCTGCGGGCTGATGTTGTGGCACCCAAGGGTCTGCTGAACAAGGTTGTGCAGGAATATCGTTCCGGCGGTGTGACACAGGACATGCTCAACAAGCTGTCACACAGCTCTCACCTCGGCCGCATCTTCGCGGCGGGCCTGCGCAATGTCAACAGTTCACGTGATGTGATGAAAGAATCCATCGAGGAAGCCGGTTCTGCGGTCTCTCATGACCTTGGCCGCTTTCTGACCACACTGGGTTCGATCGCATCTTTGTCCCCGTTACTGGGTCTGCTTGGTACCGTGGTGGGCATGATCGAGATCTTCGGTTCACAAGCACCAACTGGTAACAATCCAGCTCAGTTGGCACATGGTATCTCGATTGCGCTGTACAACACCGCTTTCGGTATCATCATCGCAGTACCTGCAATCGGTTTTTATCGCCACTTACGCAGCAAGATCGATTCACTGACCGTCGAGATGGAACAACAAGCCATCAAGCTGGTGGAAGTCGTTCACGGCGAGCGCAAGCTGTAATCGCGAGGACGGGACATGAATTTCCGTAAAGGACGTATCCAGGAAGAACCCGAAATCAACTTCATCCCGTTGATTGACGTGTTGTTGGTGATTCTGATCTTCCTGATGGTCACTACTACTTACTCTCGTTATGCCGAGCTGCAAATCAACCTGCCTCAGGCAGAGGCTGAGAAACCGGTCGACAAGCCTACTGAGCTGAGTATTGGGGTTGATGCCAACGGTCGCTATGTGATCAACGAAAAACAAGTGGCTTTCAGCAGCCCGGAGTCCTTCAGTATTGAAATGAAGAAAGCTGCCGGTGACCAGAAGGACCCTGTCGTGATTATTAATGCGGATGCCAAGGCAACACACCAATCCGTAGTCAATATCATGGAAGCCGCGCGTTTCGCCGGTTTTGGCCGCATCACCTTCGCGACGCAATCGTCAGGTCAGTAAGCGTTTCGCCATCGCACCATGCAAAACGCCACGGTTATCCGTGGCGTTTTCACTTCTGCTTGGTAACTAAGGTGGCTTACCACAAACCCATATAAGCCAACATACCTTCTGCAGCTTGCCGGCCTTCATAGACTGCCCGTACCACCAAGTCAGCTCCCCGTACTTGATCCCCGCCCGCAAAAACCTTCGGATTGCTGGTCTGGTACTTATAGACCTGACGAGAAGCAGCCAAAGTACGGCCGCGTTCATCAGTCTTAATACCCTGTACATCAAACCAAGTTTCTGGCTCTACTTGAAAGCCAAATGCGATGATGACGTGATCACATTCGATGATTTCATCCGAGCCCTCGACAATCTCAGGCGAACGACGACCCCTGGTATCTGGTGCTCCTAAACGCGTGGTCACCAACTGCACGCCCAAACTGCCATTATCCAGTTTCACCACGCCTGTCGGTTGACGATTCCACAGAAACTGCACACCTTCTTCCTTGGCATTTTCCACCTCACGCTTGGAGCCTGGCATGTTGGCCTCATCGCGACGATAAGCACAGATCACACTCTTGGCGCCTTGCCGGATTGAGGTGCGATTACAGTCCATGGCCGTGTCGCCACCACCCAGCACCACAACTCGCTTGCCTTGCATGGATTGGTAGATGTCACCCCCTGGCAGGGAGCCTAAGGTATGGCGGACATTGTTGACCAGGAAAGGCAATGCTTCCAGCACACCAGGCAGGCTCTCACCTTCAAAGCCGCCTTTCATGTACTTGTACGCCCCCATGCCCATAAATACCGCGTCGTACTCGGTCAGCAACGTATCGATGGAAACATCTTTCCCCACTTCCGTGTTAAGGCGGAACTCGACCCCCATCTCTTCCATGATGCTACGACGGCGCTTGACGATATCTTTTTCCAGCTTGAATTCGGGGATACCAAAGGTCAGTAATCCACCGATTTCTTCATAACGGTCATACACCACCGGCTTCACACCGTTGCGTACCAGGATATCGGCACATGCCAAACCAGCAGGCCCAGCACCAATCACAGCCGCACGCTTGTCGGTCCAGATGACATTCGACATATCCGGTCGCCAACCTGCCTTATAGGCTTCGTCGGTAATGTACTTCTCAACCGAACCGATACTGACTGCGCCAAAACCGCCTTGATTCAATGTACAGGCTCCTTCACACAGGCGGTCCTGTGGGCAGACCCGGCCACAGATTTCTGGCAGTGAGTTGGTCTTGTGGCTCAGCTCCGCCGCCTCAAACAGCTTGCCTTCCTGAATCAGCTTCAACCAGTTGGGAATATAGTTGTGCACTGGGCATTCCCATTCGCAATATGGGTTGCCACAGGAAAGACAACGTCCAGCTTGTTCCTGAGCATCAATCTTGTCGAGCGGTCGGTATATTTCGCGAAACTCTATTTTACGCGCCTCCGCAGGCTTCTTTTCCCCAGGGTTGCGCTGTACCGTCATGAATTGAAATACGTCTGACATGGCAAATAATCCGTTTAGTCTTTCAACAGGCTATCGAGCTTCGCGGCCTTTGGCTTCACCAGCCAGAAGTACGGAATCTGTTCATCGAAGTGTTCCAGCAACCACTGCCCACGCTCTGAACCAGTGAGCGCAACATGTGCTTCAATCTTGTCGCGCAGATAAGCACGGTATTGGCCAGTCGCTTCATTGTTGATCAGGTGAATATCGATCAACTCGTTGTTGTAGCGATATGCAAACCGCTCATTCGGATCGTAGACAAAGGCAAAGCCACCGGTCATCCCAGCTCCGAAATTCACACCAGTCTCACCCAGTACGATAACGCAGCCCCCGGTCATGTATTCACAACAGTGGTCGCCTACACCCTCGACCACAGCCAATGCACCCGAATTACGCACTGCGAATCGCTCACCTGCCGTACCGGCAGCAAACAGCTTGCCGCCTGTCGCACCATAGAGGCAGGTATTACCGATGATGGCAGCTTCGTGTGCCTTAAAATTGGAGCCCTTAGGTGGCCGGATTGCAATCTGACCACCAGCCATGCCTTTACCGACATAGTCGTTGGCATCACCTTCCAGATTGATCTGCAAGCCCTTTGCATTCCACACGCCAAGCGATTGGCCCGCACTGCCTTTCAGATTCAGTCGCAATGTGCCCTCTGGCAAGCCTTCCGCACCATGTAGCTTGGCAATCACCCCAGAAAGACGTGCGCCGATAGAGCGATTGACGTTGCGCACATCATATTCCAGCGTGATGGCTATCTTGTTCTCAATGGCCTCCAGGGCATCCTGCACCATCTGTTCAGCCAACTCACCCTTATCAAACGACGGGTTGCGGTCCTGAATACAAAAGCGCGGCTCGGTATCTGGAATGGCTCCTTCGGAGATCAACGGGTTGAGCTTCAATCGTTTTTGGCGATCGGTTTCGCCTTCCAGCAACTCCAGCAAATCAAAGCGGCCAATCAGTTCTTCCATCTTTGACACACCCAATGCCGCCATCCATTCGCGGGTTTCTTCCGCGATGAAGGTGAAATAGTTCATCACCATTTCCGGCAGGCCCAGGAAATACTTGGTGCGCAATTTGACTTCCTGCGTCGCCACGCCTGTTGCACAATTGTTCAAATGGCAAATACGCAGGTATTTACAGCCCAGTGCCACCATCGGGCCCGTGCCAAAGCCAAAGCTTTCAGCCCCCAGAATAGCGGCCTTGATCACATCCAGACCGGTCTTCAGTCCACCGTCAGTCTGTACCCGTACCCTGCCACGCAGACCATTGGCACGTAGTACCTGTTGCGCTTCAGTCAAGCCCAGTTCCCATGGCGTACCCGCATATTTGACGCTACTCAACGGCGATGCACCTGTACCACCGTCGTACCCTGAAATCGTGATCAAATCTGCGTAGGCCTTGGCCACACCTGCAGCAATCGTCCCGACCCCAGGCTCCGCAACCAGTTTGACTGACACCAATGCTTGAGGGTTCACTTGCTTCAGGTCGAAGATCAATTGAGCCAAATCTTCGATCGAATAAATATCGTGGTGCGGTGGCGGTGAGATCAATGAAATACCGGGCTTGGAATGACGTAGCTTAGCAATCAATGGACTGACTTTGTCACCCGGTAACTGCCCACCCTCACCAGGCTTGGCACCTTGTGCGATCTTGATCTGCAGCACTTCTGCATTGACCAGGTAATGTGGGGTGACACCAAAACGACCGGATGCTACCTGTTTGATCTTCGACATCTTGATGGTGCCATAACGGGCCGGGTCTTCACCACCTTCACCTGAGTTGGAGCGTGCACCCAACCGGTTCATCGCCTCAGCCAATGCCTCATGGGCTTCCGGTGACAGCGCACCCAGTGACATCCCTGCCGAATCAAAGCGCTTGACGATCTCACTGACTGGTTCAACATCTGTCAGTGCAATGCTATTGTCTGGATTGATCTTGACCTGGAACAAATCACGGAACATTGACACCGGCCGCTTGTTCACAATGTCAGCGTATTGCTTGTATTCCTGATAATCGCCATTTTGTACCGCTTTTTGCAGCTGCATGACGACGTCAGGGTTATAGGCGTGATATTCCTCACCAAATACATATTTCAGCAGGCCACCTTGCGCAATCGGACGCATCGGATTAAATGCAGCCCGAGCCAGTTGCTGCTGATCTGCTTCAAAATCCTCAAAATTGGCACCAGATACACGTGATACCGTGCCGGGGAAGCACAATGCCATTACATCTTCATGCACCCCCACCGCCTCGAACAGCTCAGCACCGCGATAGCTAGCAATGGTTGAGATACCCATTTTCGACAGCACTTTCAGCAGGCCCTTATTGATACCCTTGCGATAGTTGCTCATGGCGGTAGCCGGGCTTGCATCCACATCACCAGCAGCGATCAGCTCATAGATCGTCTGATATGCAAGATATGGATAGACCGCCGTCGCACCATAACCCAACAGGCATGCAAAGTGATGTGGATCACGTGCCACACCTGTTTCCACCACAATATTACAGGTGCAACGCAACCCGGCCGCAATCAGCGCTTGGTGTACCGCCCCTGTGGCAAACAGTGCATGGATCGGTAACTTACCTTTGCCGATCTTCTTGTCGGAAAGCACCAGGATGACCGCCCCACCGTGGACCGCTTCAATGATCTGATGGGTCAGCAGTTCAACCGCTCCCTTCAGGTCATATTCTTTAGGGTCATAGCACAGATCGAAAAAAGCAGCGCGGTAGTGCAAATCACCAATCGAGGTAATCCGCACAAACTTCTCGAATGACAAAATCGGCGATCGCACCTCCAAGCGTTTGGCATGATCTGCAGTTTCTTCAAATACATTCTTTTCTGCGCCAAACACGGAGTTCAGCGACATGACAATCGCTTCCCGGATCGGATCAATAGGTGGGTTGGTAACTTGCGCAAATTGCTGGCGTAGATATTCAAACGGCGAACGGACGCGTTGTGACAGCACGGCCATTGGCGTATCGTCCCCCATAGAACCAACAGCCTCCTGACCATCGTCAGCCAGCACACGAATGATCTGGTCACGCTCTTCAAAGGTGACGTTGAACATCTTCTGGTATTGCGTCAGTGAAGCACGATCCATCTCTGGCAAGGCAGAGTCCTCATCCAGACCCAGCTCCAGATAACGTGCATGTTGCTTCACCCAATCGCGGTAAGGATGCTCAGTCTTGAGAATGGTATCGACATCATCCGGCAACAGCAGCTTACCTGTGGACAAATCTGCTGCCACAATCTGCCCTGGTTTGACACGACCTTTTTTGACCACATCTTCCGGCTTGTAGGGCCACACACCGACTTCAGACGCGATCGTTAGGTGACGATCCTTGGTAATGATGTAACGAGCCGGACGCAAACCATTGCGGTCCAGCATACAGGCAGCATAACGGCCATCTGTCAATACAATGCCAGCAGGCCCATCCCAGGGCTCCATGTGCATTGAGTTGTATTCGTAGAAAGCTTTCAAGTCATGGTCGGTGGTATCCACATTCTGCCAGGCTGGCGGCACCAGCAGGCGCAACGCACGGAATAACGAAATCCCGCCCATCAACAAACCCTCCAGCATGTTGTCCAAGCTCATCGAGTCAGACCCGTCAGTCTGCACAATTGGCCGAACATCATCCATATTCGGGATCAACGGCGAGCTCATGATCTTTTCACGCGCACGAGCCCAATTGCGATTTCCCTGCACAGTATTGATTTCACCATTGTGCGCAAGAAAGCGGAATGGCTGCGCCAACTTCCACTGCGGCCAAGTATTGGTCGAGAAACGCTGGTGATATACCGCCAGGCTAGATTCGAAACGTGGGTCTTTCAGATCTGGGAAAAACACCGGCAAATTGGCCGGGGTAACCAGGCCTTTGTAAGAGATGGTGTAAGGCGACAACGTTGGCATATAAAATGCGGGGTCGATACCTTTGGAAGCTTTTTCCGCCAAGCGACGGCCAATGTAAAGCTTGCGCTGAAAGGTAGCCACATCCATACCTGTCGGGCAATTGACGAATACCTGCTGAATTTCAGGCAAGGTCTTCATCGCATACTCACCACAGGCCGATACATCCGTGGGCACCTTACGGAACCCGGCCACATTCAGCCCCTGCTGTTCCAACGATTGACGCAAGCGCGAACGTGATGCAGCACCTACTTGCGGATCAGTACTATGAAACACCAGGCCTGCTGCGTACTCCTTGGCCAGGTGCACGCCCACCTCCTGTGCCACCGCACGCAAAAAACCATCCGGTTTACGGAATAGCAACCCACAACCATCACCAGAAAGACCATCCGCAGCAACTGCACCACGATGTGTCAGACAGGCAAGCGAATTAATTGCAGTTTGCACCAACCAGTGGCTGGGTTTGTCATCCATGTTGGCAATTAAGCCAAAACCGCAACTATCTTGTTCAAAATGCGGGCGATAAAGCGTGCCGTCCAACCAGCGCTGTCTGTCCATTGCCGACTCTACATGATAAAACGAGGAAAAGGCTTTGATTCTATATGCAGAAATCGGCATGGGCAACACAATTTGTGCAGCGCACGATAACAATTCAGTGCAATATTCCGCACGAATACATTACTTTTATTGCAACATAAAACACAAAATATCAGTTTTATTGCCGAGTCGAGTTACAAAATCACGACAGAATTTTTCGAAAAACCGCACCAAAACAGATACTTCATACCCAATCTTTGGCAATCAGGAAATTCCTGTACAGATCTTCTTCCGGGGATCCTGGTTCAGGGTGCCAGTCATAACGCCATCTCACTTCCGGTGGCATCGACATCAAAATCGATTCAGTCCGACCGCCAGATTGCAGTCCAAACAACGTGCCACGATCGAAAACCAGATTAAATTCCACGTATCGCCCACGGCGATAAAGCTGAAAGTCACGCTCACGCTCACCGTAAGGCGTATTCACACGGCGCTCGACAATTGGGAGATAGGCTTTCAGAAAATGGTCACCCACATTACAAGTAAGACCAAAGCAGTGGTCAAAACCACCATCTGACAAATCATCAAAGAAAATACCACCAACACCACGTGGCTCATTACGGTGCTTGAGAAAGAAATAGTCATCACACCATTGTTTGAACTTAGGGTGATACTGCCCCCCAAACGGAGATAATGCTGCCTTACAGGTGCGATGAAAATGAATCACATCCTCGCTAACACCATAGTAGGGCGTCAGATCCATTCCACCACCAAACCACCAAACCGGCTCGCTACTTAGCTCCGTTGCCACAAAAAAACGTACATTCATATGCACCGTAGGGACATACGGATTATGCGGATGCAAAACTAGCGATACCCCCATGGCCTCCCAAGCCCTGCCTGCCAACTCTGGGCGGTGAGCAGATGCAGAAG